>DASPUZ010000168.1:0-18898 GCA_035622635.1 bacterium
GCGGGAATGGGAGTCGGTCGCGACGGACCCGGCGGTCGGCGTCGTGCTGATCGAGGACGCAAGGGCCGCCGCGGCCGAGACGGCCCTGGCCGCGGGCAAGATCGTCGTCTGTCCGGGCCCTCCGGCCAGGATCCTGGAAACGCTCGAACGTCTCTCGGCAGCTGCGAAGCGGGGACGCGGCGCGCTCCTCGCCGCCGGAGAGATCCGGTACACTCCGGCGGGGTCGCGCGCGGTCGCGATCGCGGCGGAAGGTGGCCTCGGCGTGCTTCACTCGATCTACGCCGCGGTCCGGCTGCCGGTACTGGAACGGCCGGACGGCGAGGGCACGATCCTGGAGCGCGCCGGCTGGGACGTCCTCGACACCGTGTGCGCGGCGGTGCCCCGGCGTCCCGCCCGCGTCAGCGCCACCGTGACAGGGGTCTTCGGCGGTGCCGCCGATACGGCCGTGGTCATCGCATGGCTTGGAGACGACACGATCGTGACGGTCGAGCTCTCGAGCTGCCTCCCGGCGTCCATCCCCACGGTGGCACAGGGCGAAGTGGAGATCGAGATGATCGGGTCCCGCGAGGCGCTGCGCATCGAGCCTTACAAGACGGCGGTCCGTTTTCACGGGCAGCGGGACTCGGTACTTCTCCCCTGGATCGACGACCCCGTCCTCTCGATGCTGCACGAGGCGATCTCGGCCGCCCGCGGCGAGGCGGCGAAACCAAACCACTTCGATCACTGGCGCCGGGTGATCGGCTTCATGGAGGCGATCAAGTCGTCCGCCGCCCGCGGCGAGCCGGTCACGGCGTCGTAGCTCGCGGCCATCGCGCTGCGGCGTGGAATCCGGCGGACCGTCGTCCGATCCCGGCTGCCAGCGGTACGGATGAGACGTGTCGGGTCGCCCGCAACCGGGACGTCCCGGGGCATGGTCGTCGAACAGCGTGGAAGTGGCTCGGCTGCCTCGCTCGGCGCCTGCGAACGGCGCACCCGATGAGGTGGAAGAAGGAGGAAGCACGATGCACGAGACCTCGGGCGTATCGCTCCCGGGCTCGCTCGTCGGCCGTCCCATCAAGCGACGCGAGGATCTTCGATTCATCCGGGGGCAGGCCCGCTACGTCGATGACATCCGGCTGCCAGGGATGGGCCATCTCGTCATCGTCCACAGCCCGCACGCGCATGCCTACATTCGCGGTGTACGCCTCGACGATGCCCGGCGCGCACCTGGGGTCCTGGCGGTCGTGGCGGCCGGCGATCTCGGCCCGATCCAATCCATGCCGGTCAATCCCGTTAAGGATGCCTACGTCGCAAAGATTCCACACCCCGTCCTCGCGGCCGGCCGGGTGCGGTACGTCGGTGAACCGGTCGCGGCCGTGCTTGCCCAGAGCCTCTCAGCGGCGCTCGATGCGGCGGGGCTCGTGGAGGTGGACTACGATCCGCTGCCGGCCGTCACCGACCCCCGTGACGCTCTGAGGGCGATAGTGCTCCTCCACGATGACGTTCGCGACAATGTCCTCTTCCGGATTACGCGCGGCAGCGGGGACGTCGACGCGGCAATCGCCGCGGCCGCGCGCGTGGTCACGGGCACGTTCCGGATCCCGCGGGTCGTGCCGGCGCCGATGGAGCCCCGTGGCGTCGTGGCCGCCCACGACCGGATCGCCGACCGGCTCACGGTCTGAATATCCGCTCAGGAACCGTATCGGCCTCGCGCGCAGTTGAGCCGGATTCTCGGCCGCCCGGAAGAAAGCATTCGGGTGATCGTACCGGATGTCGGAGGCGCGTTCGGTACCAAGGGAGCGCTGGCATCCGGCGTCGTGCTGGCGGCGTGGCTGGCGATCGAAACCGGGGTACCGGTCAAGTGGGTGGAGCAACGCCGGGACAACTTCACGGCATCGACCCACGGGCGTGGCGTCGACGCGGACGGGAAGATCGCGGCGCTCCGGGGCACCGTCATCGCGGACGCCGGCGCCTATCTGTACCCGGCGACGGCGATGCCCGCATCCAGGGTGGCCGACCTCCTGACCGGCGTGTATGACATTCCGGCGGCGCGGGTCGAGGTCATTGGCGCCGCCACCAACAAGGTGCCCACCGCCCCGTACCGGGGCGCCGGCCGCCCAGAGGCGACCTATCTGATCGAGCGGCTGGTGGACCTCATGGCGCAAGAGCTGGCGCTGGATCCCGTCGTGGTGCGCCGTCGCAACCTGATCTCGTCCGACCGTTTCCCCTACCGGTCGTCGCTCGGATGCGTCTACGATTCCGGTGACTATGCACGTGCCCTCGACAAAGCATGCGAGCTCGTGCGCTACGACGGGTGGCGGGAGGAGCAACGGCGGGCGAGGGCCATGGGAAGGCTCGTCGGCATAGGGATCAGCGCCTACGTCGAGCCAGCGGGAGGTCAACTATGGGAGAGCGCGGCCGTCTCGGTGCAACCCGACGGGCGGGTCATCGTCCGCACGGGATCGACCGCGCACGGCCAAGGGCACGACACGACGTTCGGCCAGATCGCCGCCGATGCGCTGCGGCTTCCGATGGAGATGATCCTGGTGCAGCAGGGCGACACCGACCTCCTCTCCAAGGGTGTCGGGACCTTCGGCAGCCGCTCCATCACAGTCGGCGGCGCGGCGCTGGCGGGCGAGCTGGACAAGATCAAGGCAAAGATGCAAAAGATCGCCGCACACCTCCTGGAGGTGTCGGAGGCAGACATTCAATGGGACGACGGTCGTCTCGGTGTGCGAGGAGCGCCAGTTCGCGCGGTGACCTTCCGTGAAGTCGCGGCGGCCGCGCACCGGCCGGAGCGTCTCCCGGCCGGGATCGAGCCGGGACTCGAAGCTTCCGGAACGTTCTCCCTGCCGGACATGGTGTACCCGTTCGGCGCGTACGCCGCGGTCGTCGAGATCGAGCGTGAGACCGGCAAGACACGCATCCTCAAGTTTGTGGCCGTGGACGATGCGGGACGGATCATCAACCCGCTCCTTGCGGAGGGTCAAGTCATCGGAGCGATCGTCCAGGGACTCGGCCAGGCACTCGTCGAGGAAGCCGTGTACGACGGGACCGGGCAGTTGCTCACCGCGACGTTCTCGGACTACGCCCTTCTTCGAGGCCTGCACGCACCAGCGGTGGACGCCGAGTTCACGGAAACCCTGTCCCCATACACCTCGCTCGGCGCCAAGGGCGTTGGCGAAGCGGGAACGGTCGGCGCACCGCCCGCGCTGGCGAATGCAGTCCTGGACGCGCTGGCGCCCCTGGGGATCCGGCACGTGGACCTTCCCCTCACTGCGGAGAAGCTGTGGCGCCTTATCCGGACCAGCGGGTGACGCCTCGAACGGCTGCGGCACACCCGGTCTCGATACGAGCCGTGCGGGCGCCTCTTGCGCGAGGACCGGCCCCGGGGGCCGGCCGGGGTCACAGCGCCGGCACCTCGACCCATCGGCCCTCGCGCGCGCTGGTCGAGATGCAGTCGGCGATCACGTTCTCGCGATGGCCGTCCACAAACGTCGGGAACTCGGGTGCACGCCCCGAGCTCCGGCCGCCCGCGCGGAGGTACTCATAGACGGCACGCGCCATCGCCGTATGACTGTCCGGGAATCCTTCCGCGTGACCGCCAGGATACCGCGCGTACGAACGCGCACTCGGATCGAGCAGGGCAGGATCCTTGACCAGCGTCTCGTTCGGCCGGTCGCGGTGCCCGATCCACAGCTCGTTTGGCCGCTCGCCATCCCACGCGATCGACCCGCGCGCGCCGTTCAGTTCGATCGCAAGGCGGTTCTTGCGTCCGGCGCTGACCTGCGACACCATCATCACTCCGCGTGCCGCGTCGCCCAGTCGCAACAGCACGGTCGCGGCATCCTCGGTATCGATCCGCACCGGCACGCGATCCACCTCCGCCGTCTCGAACGCGTCGAGCGGTCTCGCGGGCTTTCGGCGAACGGGCAGCACCGTCGCGAGGTCGGCGAACACGGCGCGAACCGGCAGGCCGGCCAGGTGCTGGGCCAGATCGAGCCAGTGCGAGCCGATGTCGCCGACGGCGCGCAGCGAACCTCCCGCCGCCGGCTCGACGCGCCAGTTGTAGTCGGTGTCAAACAGCAGCCAGTCCTGCCAGTAGCCGCCGTGCACGAAGTAGAGAGAACCCAGTTCGCCACGGCGGATGAGGGCGCGGGCATGTTGCAGTACCGGGTAGAAGCGCACATTGAACGTCACCGCGTGGACGAGGCCGCTGGCCTCCGCGAGGCGAACCAGCTCCGTCGATTCGGCCGTCGTCATCGCGAGCGGCTTTTCGCACACGACGTGCTTGCCGGCCGCGAGCGCGGCCTTGGCGGCCGGATAGTGGTGCACGTTGGCGGCGGTGATGTGCACGACGTCCACGCCGGGATCTTCGATCAGGCGCCGGTAGTCTCCGTAGGCCCTGGGCACGAAGAGGGACGCCGCCTTTCGATCCGCCGAGGCCTGGCTGCTCCCGGCCAGCGCCACGACCTGCACGAAGCCAAGGCGGCGGAGCGACTCGATATGCGCCGGGCCGATGAAGCCGGCACCGATCACGCCGACACGAATGGGAAGGTCTGGACTCCCGGACATCTCGGCACCTCCGCTCGAGCCGGGTTCTCGGCGGCGAACCGCCGCGTCAGCCGCGCGGGATGAACTGTCTCAAATAGGCGGCCGACTGCCGGAGCGCGCGCTTGCGGTCATCGAGGCTCCCCTCGAAGGCGCGATCTTCCACCTCGACGCAGACTGGGCCCGCGTATCCCGCGTCGGTCAGCGCGGAAAAGAAGGCGCCCCACCGTACGTCGCCCAGTCCCGGGAGCTTCGGTGTGTGGTACGCGAGCGGGGCGGCGAGGATCCCGACATCGTCAAGCCGGTCGCGGTCGAGCCGGGCGTCCTTTGCATGCACGTGGTGCAGCCTCGTCCGAAACTCCCTGATCGGCCGGATCTCGTCCATGCGCTGCCAGATCATGTGCGACGGGTCGTAATTGAGGCCGAAGCACGGGTCGGGTATCTCCTCGAACATCCTCCGCCAGACCGCGGGGCTGATCGCCAGGTTCTTGCCACCCGGCCATTCGTCCCCCGTAAACAGCATGGGGCAGTTCTCGATCCCGATTCGAACCTGGCGCTCCGCGGCGTAGCGGACCAGCGGCGGCCAGACCTCCCGGAACAGTGTCCAGTGGTCGTCGATCGGACGCGTCGGATCGCGGCCGACGAACGTGTTGACGCAGGAGAGCCCCAGCCGCTGGGCGGCATCGATGACCGCGCGAAGATGGTCCAACGCCTGGCGGCGCTCGGTCTCCTCTGGCGCCAGCGGGTTGGGATAGTACCCGAGCGCGGAAATGCCGATGCGGCTCCAACGCATCAATCCCCGCAGGTCCGCAACCATCCGCACGTTCAATGCCGTGACGTCGATGTGGGTCACCCCGGCGTATCGCCGTTTCGCCGTCCCGCGGGGCCAGCACATCACCTCCACGCAGTCGTACCCGGCCTGGGCCGCGACGTGGAAGACATCCTCGAGGGAGAGATCCGGAAGAATGGCGCTCACAAAGCCAAGCTGCATCACGCGCCTCCTGTGGGTCCGTGCGCCGACGCGACCCTGATGGTTCCCCGAAGCTCGCCGCGGCCACCCGAACGGGGCCGCCGTCCCCGCGTTGCGCCCGTAGCGGCGCACCGCCAGGGCCCTTTCCGCCACCTCTCGAGCGTCATCGTACCTTCCTATCCTATCACCATCGGTAGCAGCGTCTGACGCTCCACGTCGACCAGCCCCAGGTCCGACAGCTTGCCTTCGGGGCTCACAGCGAGCGTGAGGGAGACGATGCCCGTAAACGACCGCTCCCCGACCAATCCCGCGTCTTCCGCCGCACGCCGGAACGCCGCAACCTCGAGCGCGACGTCCTCGGCCGGGCGCGGCGACAGCAAGCCGGCGATCGGCAGCGTGATCTTCGCCATGACCGCCCCGCGGCTCACGAGCACGATGCCTCCGCCGCATTCCGCGAGGACGCGGCACGCCGCGAGCATGTCGTGCGGATCGGTCCCGACCACCGTGAGGTTGTGCGAATCGTGGGAGACGGAGCTTGCGAGCGCGCCGTCGCGGGGGCCAAATCCGCGAAGAACCGCGCAGGCCGCCCCGCCATGCCGGCCGTGGCGCTCGACGACCGCGAGGGTTGCCAGGCGTCCTCCGTCTCCCGACGGCAGCACCACCTCGCCGCCCGCGATCGTGGCCCGCATCGCGCCATAGGTGGTCCGCACGGGCGCGCTCCGGCCGTTGAAGTCGATCACGCGCAGGACCGCGTCCCCGTTCTCAATGCCCGGCACCCGGATTCGGAAGGAATCGGCCGCCAACGTGGCCGGCAGATGGATCGTGTTCTCCCGCTCGATCCCGTCGTCCGGACCGCTGCGCGGCCTCGCCCCGGCCGCAGTCACGCAGCGCCCGTCTTGGGCTACGAGCCGGCCCGCACGGTAGACCTCCCGAACGGTAAACCGGCTGAGATCGGACAGCAGCACGACATCGGCGACCCGGCCCGGGCTCAGAGCGCCGAGATCGTGGCGGCGGAGACGGTTGGCGGCGTTGAGCGTGGCGAAGCGCACGACGTCAACGGGATCCAGCCCCTCCTCGACGAGACGGCGGGCGACGTGGTCGACGTGCCCGCGCCGGAGAAGATCCTCGGGCACGACATCGTCGGTGCACAGTGTCACGGTCGGCAGATATCCCCGGCCCCGCAATGCGGCGGCCATCGCCGCGGCGTTCGGAGACAGCGAACTCTCCCGCACCTCGAGATACATGCCGGCCCGGAGCTTGCCGAGGGCGTCCACCGGCTCCCGGTTCTCGTGGTCGGAATCGATCCCGGCCGCCACGTAGGCCGACAACATCCGCCCCCGCACGCGGGGAGCGTGGCCCTGCACGAGGCCCCCCACCGCTTCGGTCGCCTCGATCAACCCCAGCATCCGATCGTCGCCCCGGATCACCGCCGGATAATCCATCACCTCGGCCAACCCCACGACCCGGGGCCAGGTCAGCATCTCCTCGATCTCTGCCCGAGCAAAGGTGGCACCGGCGGTCTCCACCGCAGGCGCGGACGGCACGCACGACGGCGCCATCACGAGCACACGGAGCGCCGTATCCGCGGAATCGTCCAGCATGTATCGGACGCCGCGCAGCCCCAGGACGTTCGCAAGCTCATGAGGATCGATGAGCACCGTAGTGGTGCCGTGCGGCAGCACCGCGTCCGCGTAGTGCCGCGCGGTGACCATGCTGCTCTCGATGTGCACATGGGTGTCGATCAGCCCCGGGATCGCCCAGCAGCCGGTACGGTCCAGCACCTCGCGTCCGGAGAGCGGCGCATCGTCGGGCCCGGAGACGTGCGCGATCCGCCCCCGAAAGATCCCGAGATCCCCGGGGATGACCTCGCCGGTGAACACGTTCACGATCGAGACGCCGCGCAACACCAGGTCCAGCTCGCGCCGGCCGGCCGCCGCATCGATCAGGGCCTTACGGTCGTACCCCGGCTCACCGTTCCACGCCGTCATGTGCTCCCCTCGCTTCCCCGCGCCACCGTCGAATCATTGACGCACCTGGCCCGGCGCGTAGCGCAGGAGCACAGGGGTCTCGATCCAGGAGATCAACCCGTAGACGATCACCGACACCATCGTGACGAGGATCCCGGCTGCCCACAGCATCGTAAACTGGAACTGCGCACGGGCGGTGATCATCAGATACCCGAGGCCGCGCCCGGTCGCCAGCCACTCGGCGACGATCGCACCCAGGATCGACCCGAGCGCGGAGATGCGCGCCGACGCGAACAGGCTCGGCAGCGCGCTCGGGAGGCGCACTTTCCACACGATCGTCCATGGTGCGGCGTTGTACAGGGCCAGCAGCTCGACCGCCTGCGGCGACGCGGACCGCAGCCCCTGCATCACGTTCACCAGAGTCGGAAAGAAGGTAATGATGCCCGTGATCACCGTTGTGCCGAGAAGCCCCCGGCCGAACAGCAACACGAGCAACGGCGTCATCGCGATCACCGGCACGGAGCGCAATACGATCGCGACTGGCATAAACGCGCGTTCCACACGCGGGTGCACGACAAACACAAGGGCCACGGCCGCGGCCACGATCGTGCCGCCGACAAACCCGACCGCGGCATCCGTGAGCGTGGCCGCCAGCGCCTGGGCCAGCGCGGTCCGTTCGTCCGGCGCCTGCGGCCCGGCGGATAGGTCGCGCACCACCGCGCCCGGGCCTTTTGCGAAGAACGGGTTGAGATGGAAGACTGCGATGAACCCCATCCACAGGCCCAGGATCACCCCGATGGCGAGCGCGAGGAGGCCGGCCCGGCGGAGCGTCCATCGGAGCCCGCCGGCCGCCGCTCCCAGCCGGGCGATCGAGGGCGTCACGTCCAGCAGGGGCGCCCAGGTCACCAGCATCCGAGCCGCGACCCCCGTGATCACGAAGCCGGCGCCCGCGAGCAGGCTGGAGGCGATCGCGAGCCCCCACACCCGCGGCGTGTCGAGGGTCGCCATCGCGTTGACCATCGCGATCCCGAGCCCGCGGTCACCTCCAAGGAACTCGCCGAGCACGGCGCCGAGGACCGCCCCGGGGGCGGCGATGCGGAGGCCCGCGAGGATCCAAGGAACGCTGACCGGAACACGCACTTTCTGGAGAGCGTGCCAGGCCCCGCCGCCGAGCGTGTGGATGAGATCGAGCGGCGCACCCCCGGTCGAGCGGAGGCCGAGCAGGGTGGCGATCAGGGTCGGGAAGAACACGGCCAGGGCGGCTAGCACGACCTTGGGTTCGTCACCGGGAAGCACGACCGCGATAATCGGTGCAATGGCGAGCAGCGGCGTCGCATAGATCACGATCGCCACCTGCATCAGGAGCTCCTCGATGCGGGGCGCCTGGACGATCACCAGCGCGAGCACGATCGCGATGAGGTTACCCCACAGGAATCCGCGGCCGGCTTCTCCCAGGGTGGCCGCCACGTTCTCGGGATAGATCGGCAGGTCGTGCCACGCGCGGAGGACGATCGCGGACGGGCTCGACAGCGTGTAGCGTGCCCACGGTAATACTGTTCCGGCGAACTGCCAGAGCGCGAGCAGCACGACAGGTCCCACGACCGCGTCGGCCCAACGGGGCGAACCGCCCATCCGAGGAGCCGCCGGGCCGGAGCCCGCGCGCGCTTCCGTAGCGGAGCGCTCAGTGATCGGCGATGTCACCAGCCTCGCTGCCGAACAGCAATTCGCTGAGCCGGTCACACAGCGCGTGAAACGCCGCGGTCCGCAGCATTGCCGGGCCGCGCGGACGCGGCAGGTCGATCGGGACCTCGGCGCGCACCGTCCCGGGGTGGGGAGTCATGACCACCACCCGATCAGCGAGAAACACCGCTTCCGCGATCGAGTGCGTGACCAAAAGCGTGGTCGGCTCCTGCTCGTGCCAGATCCGGAGGAGCTCCAAGTTCATACGCTGTCGCGTCATCTCGTCGAGCGCGCCGAACGGCTCGTCGAGCAGCAGCACGCGCGGCCTCGTCACCAACGCGCGGGCAATCGCCGCCCGCTGCCTCATCCCGCCGGACAATTGCGCGGGGCGCGCTCCTTCGAATCCCCGCAGGCCGACCAGCGCGATCAGGTCGAGCACGTCCTGTCTCGTCGCGCGGATGCCGGTGACTTCGAGCGGGAGCGTCACGTTGCCGTACACCGTGCGCCACGGCAGCAGCGCGGGATCCTGGAATGCGATGGCGAGCCGGTGCTGCGCGCGCGCCTCCGAAGGCGGTGCGCCTTCCACGAGTACCCGCCCCTCCGTCGGCGCCTCGAGATCGGCCAGGATGCGGAGCGCGGTGGACTTGCCGCACCCCGACGGGCCCAACAACGCGACGAATGCACCGGCGGGGACCCGCAGGTCCATACACCCGATCGCATGGATCTCCCGCCTGCCGAGGCGATAGGTCTTGCGAACGCCTTCGAGAACCAGTCCGGTTCCGGGCCGCTCAGGCAACACCGCGGGGCCCGCAGCGCTTACCGTCACGTCTGGTCTGCGGCCGGGGCGGGATCCCCCGCGGCCGGGGCGATCACACTCGGGACCGCCCGTGGTAGATCTCTTGCAGGACGTCGTTGGTGAACAGTTCGGCACCGACCGTGATTCCGGTCTGCTTGAACAGGGAGACGTTGGCCGCGACCTCGGCGTCTCCCATCCAGAGCAACCCGTGCTGCCTGGTCACCGGCGTCTGCATCAGCCTCTCGACCGTGACCTTGTTCCCCAGATACTGGGACATATAGCTCAATCCCAGCGCCTTCCCGTACTTCTCCACGGTGAGCTTGGCACCGAGCGATGGATTGGCGGCGTTTGCCTCCCACCCGCGGACCTCCGCCCGCATGAAACGCACGACCTCGTCCCGATGGTTCCTGAGTGTGTCCTCAAGCACGTAGTAAGACCCCGAATAGGATGAATAGCCGTAGTCGGCGAGGAGGAAGAACTCGACCGGGACGCCCTGGACCTGCAGCTCGACCGGTTGCTCGGTCGCGAACGACAGGAAGGCATCGACCTGGCCGGTGACAAGCGGCGCGGGATCGAACTGCACGGGCACGCGCGTGATCTTCGAGGCATCGAGGTGGTTGAGCGCGAGCCACGTCGTCCACGGAATGCTGTCCGCCGCCGCGACCCCGACCCGCTTGCCCAGAAGCTCCTGTGGCGTCCGGATCGGGTTCTTCCTGAGCGAGAGCACCGCGAGCGGGCTCTTCTGGTAGAGCACGCCCACGACTTTGATCGGCGCACCCTCCTGCCTGGCTTTCGCCAGAATCTGTGCGCCGGTACCGCACCCGAACAACGCCTTCCCGGATACGATCGCCGTCACGACATCGATCCCCGGTCCACCTGAGAGCATGTCGATGTCCAGCCCCTCGGCCGCATAGTAGCCGCGGTCGTCCGCGATGAAGCTGCCTGCAAATTCCACGGTCTTGACCCATCCGAACTGCACGGCCGCCCGCACACGGGCCTCCGCCGCGGCGCTGCGCCACCCTTCAGGCCCGCAGACCGCTGTGACGGCGAGCGCCGCGCCTGCGGCTGCGCCCGCTCCTCGACGGAGGAACGTGCGGCGACTCATCGCGGCCCCAGGCGTGCGATGTTCAGTCATGCTCTTCACCCCGTTGATAATGGCGTGGCGAGTCGTAGACTGTGTCACATACTAGGGTACTGACACGGGGTCCGCGTTCCCTCCCGGACCGTCCGACCGAGTCGCCGTTGCGGACGGGGACGTCGACGCATCGCCGGGACGTGCGGTTCGAGGCGGCCGGCCACGGGTCCCCGGCGCGGCCGCCTCGGTCAGGCTCGTGCCTCCTTTCGCGCGAGCACGCGGCGCGCCGCTTCGGCGATCGCGGCGGGAGTCAGGCCGTACTTCTGCCACAGTGCGTCAGGGGTCCCCGACTCCCCGAAGGTATCCTGCACGCCCACGCGCTCGACCGGCACCGGCCTGAGACCGGCGACGGCTTCGCACACCGCACTCCCGAGCCCGCCGAGTATCGAATGCTCCTCGACCGTGACGATGCCGCCGGTCTCCCGGGCCGCGCTTGCCACGAGCGCAAGATCGAGCGGCTTGATCGTGTGCAGGTTGACGACGCGTGCTGTGATGCCCGACCGGCTCAACAGGTCCGCGGCGTCGAGGGCGACGGGAACCATCGTCCCCGTCGCCGCTACGGTGAGATCGTCCCCCCACCGCATCACGTAGCCCTTGCCCAGTTCGAATGGCGTGTCCGGACTCGTCACGATCGGCGTGGCGGTGCGGCCGAGCCGGAGATACACCGGGCCAAGGTGCGCGGCGGCCGCTCGCGTAGCCTTCATGGCTTCGCAAGCATCCGCCGGTGCGACGACCGTCATCCCCGGAAGGACACGCATCGCACTGATATCCTCGAGGGCCTGATGCGTCGCGCCGTCCTCCCCGGCGCTCAGGCCGCCGTGGCTGACGGCGATTTTCACGTTGGCCCGGTTGTAGGCGACGGCGAGGCGCACCTGCTCGTTGGCGCGGCTCGTCGCAAAGACGGCAAAGGTCGTTGCGAACGGCACGAATCCCACGAGCGCCAGCCCGGCGGCCGTACCGATCATGTCCTGTTCCGCGACGCCCATCTGGAAGAACCGGTCGGGGAACCGCGCCGCAAAATGATGGACCCGCACCGACTCGGCGAGATCGGCCGTCAGCGCCACGATCCGTTCGTCGGCCTCGGCAACTTCAACGAGCGCCTCCCCGAAGGCATCCCGTATCGCCTTCCGTGCGCGGGCAGTCGGCTCCACGTTCATGCGGGCACCCCGGTCCACAGGTCCGCCGCAAACCCGAGCGGCAGTTCCTGAAGCGCCCGCTCCGCCTGCTCGTGCGACGGCGCGGTCCCGTGCCATTTGGCATCCCCTTCCATCAGAAACACACCTTTTCCCATCACCGTCTTCGCGACGATCGCCGTCGGGCGGCCCCTCGTCTTTCGAAATCGTTGGAAGGCCCCCGCGATCGCGCCGAGGTCGTGGCCGTCGATCTCCTGGACGCGCCAGCCAAACGCCTGGAAGCGTCGGGCGATCGGATCCACCCGCTTGACCAGCGACGTGGCGCCATCGATCTGCAGCCCGTTGTCGTTCACGATCATGCAGACGTGGTCGAGCCGGTAATGGGCTGCGGTCATGGCCGCTTCCCAGATCTGGCCTTCCTGAAGCTCCCCGTCCCCGACCAGACAGTACACGCGGGCAGGCACGCCGCGCACGCGCAAGCCGAGCGCAATCCCGTTCGCCACGGACAGCCCCTGCCCCAGCGGTCCGCCGGATGCCTCGACGCCGGGAAGATCGAGGCGCGAGGGGTGCCCCTGCAGGCGTGACCCGAGCTTCCGGAATGTCAGGAGTTCTGCCGGCGGGAAGTAACCGGTGCGGGCCAACGCGGAGTACAGGCCCGCGCACAGATGCCCGTTGCTCAGGATGAAGCGGTCGCGATCCGGCCAGTCGGGCGCAGCCGGATCGTGCCGCAACTCCCGGAAATACAGCGTCGCCAGGATCTCCGCGGCGCCGAGCGCGCCGCCCGGATGGCCGCTGGCGGCGACGGCCGTCTGCGCGATGACATCGCGCCGGATCTGCGCGGCCGCCCGCTCGAGCGGGACGGCCGCGTAAGGTCGCGTCGTGGGCATAACCGTCCTCCTATCCCTTGACCGCGCCGGCGGTAAGCCCGGCGATGAGTTCCCGCTGCACGAACATGAACAGCACGATCACCGGCACCGCGGTGATCACACCGCCGGCCATCAGCAGGTCCCAGCGGATGATGAACTCGCCCATGAACGTCTGGAGGCCGACCGGGATCGTCCGCGCGCTCACGTCCGCGGTGAACGTCAGCGCGTAGATGAACTCGTTCCAGGAGTACAGGAAGATGTACGTGCCCGCGGCCGCGAACCCGGGGGCCACCAGCGGCAGCAGGACGTAGCGAAACGCCTGCCACCGGCCACACCCGTCGATCGTGGCCGCTTCGTCGAGTTCGTGGGGGAGTGCGTTGAAGAACCCCGTCATCAGCCACGTGGAGAAGGGCACGGCAAACGCCGCGTCGGCGAGAATCAGCGAGCCGTAGGTGTTGAGCAGATGCAGCGAGCGCATGATCACGAACAGCGGGATGACGAGCAGGATCGCCGGGAACAGCTGGGTCGTCAGGAAGACGAACAACAGCGCCCGCTTCCCGCGCACCGGCAGCCGGGAGAGGGCGTAACTGGCCGCCGTCGCGGCGGTGAGCGCAATGACACAGGTACCGGTCGCCACGACGAAGCTGTTCAACATGTAGCGCGGGAACGGGGTGCTCTGAAAGAGCTGCGCGAACCCCGCAAGCGTCGGGTGGGCGGGCCAGTATCGCACCGGGAACACGTAGAGCTCCCGCTGGCTCTTCAGCGAGGTCACGAGCATCCACAGGTACGGGATGATCACCACGCCCAGCCACACCGTGAGCAGGACCCGATGTGGCAGGTTGCGAAGGGTCCGCTTCATTCCGCCGCCTCCACCGAGCCCAAAAGCCGCATGTAAATCAGCACCGCGCCCGCCAACACCACGGCGAGCTGCATCGCGACGGCCGCCCCGGCGCCGATCGCCAGCTGCTTGTAGGCGGCGAAGTACGCGTACAATGGTACGGTCAGCGTCGCCACGCCGGGGCCGCCTCCCGTCATGACGAACGTCAGGTCCATGTAGTTGGCCACCCACATTGTACGGAGCATCGTCGTGATCAGGATCGTCGGGCGGAGCAGCGGCAGCGTCACGTGCCGAAACGCCGCCCACTGACCGCCGCCGTCGATCCGCGCGGCCTCGTAGAGATCCTCGGGGATCGCCTGGAGGCCGGCCAGCAACATGACCGCGAAAAACGGCGTCCCCTGCCATACCGCCGCCAACATCACGGCCGGGAGCGCCGTCGTCGGCTCGGCGAGCCAGGCAAACGCCGTGTGGAGCAGCCCAAGACGCCGCAAGATGTCGTTCAATACTCCGTAATTGCTGTCGAGCAGCCACAGCCACATGAGCGCCACGAGCACGCTTGAACTGGCCCAGGGGATCAGCGCCACCCCGCGCCAGAACGCTCGGCCCGCAAAGGGCTTGTTCAGCAGGAGCGCCCCGCACATTCCAAAGACAAGTTGCGCGCCCACGACCCCCACGGTCCAGATCACCGTCTGGCGCACCGCGATCCAGAACGCCGGGTCGGCCCACGAGGCGAGGTACTGGGCGCCGCCCACGTACCTCGCCATACCGAGCTGGAGCAGGCGAACGTCGTGTGCGCTCAGCCAGATCGCCCGCAGCAACGGATAGGCGATCAGCCCCAGCAACAATACACACGCGGGCGCCAGCAGCAGGTACGCTGACGCCCGATCGGACCGCGTGCGGGACGCCGTGAAGCGGAATAGGGCGCCCCGCGCGTCGTTCATCAATTACTTGGACTCGAGGGCCGTCGCAATGCGATCAAGCATCTGCTTGCTGGAGATCTGTCCGAGCAACGCCTGCTGCATCATCTGCTGCCACAGCTGTGCGGAGACATAGCCCACCCCTGGGAGACCCGGCCAGGTGATCGCGTACTTGGCCTCGTCGAGCGAGGTCTTGAAGAACACGTTGTTCTGATAGAAGGGGTTGGTGGCGAGCGACGTGAGAACCGGCAGCTGTCCCTGCCGCGACCGGCTCCACTCGTCCATCGCCTGGCGCTCGGTCAGCCAGGAAACGAACGTCCACGCCGCCGCTTTGCTCTTCGATGCGCGCAACACCACATTGCCCGCCATCGTCGCCATCGTAGCCGGGGCCTTGGGATCCGCTACCGGGATCGGGACCACCCCGACCGCATTGACGCCGAGCTTGCCGGTGACCAGCACCGACGACCCGACGTGGTGTGCAAACATGCCGGTGATCCCACCCTCGAACGCGCCGAGGACCTGCGCGTAGGCGTCGCTCGGAGCGCTCGGAGGGGCGACCTTGAGTGTCCGATACAGGTCGATATACCACTGATTGACCTCGACGGCCTTGGGCGAATTGATCACGACGTGACCGAGTGCGTCCACCATCCGGGCCCCGCCAGCGACCATGAACGCCAGCCACTGGTCCTGGCCGCCATCTCCGCCACGCAGCCCGAACCCGTAGCGGTTGTGCGAGGGATCCGTGAGGCGCTTCGCCGCATCCACGAACTCGTCGAACGTCCGCGGCGGCTGCAGCCCGGCCTGCTGGAACCAGTCCTTGCGGTAATACAGGTAGAACGTGATGAACTGGTGCGGCATCATGTAGATCAGACCGGTGGGCGAGATGCGGCCGGTGTTCCACAGATTGGCGATCACGTCGCTTCGGCCGCTCCAGCGGGCGATGTACGGCGACAGGGGCTCAAGCGCGCCCGCTTGCACGAACTCCCCCAGCCACCAGTCCTTGAACCGGGACGCGTCGGGGCCGCTACCGGCGGAGAGCGCCGTCACCAATTTGTCGTGGAACTGGGCCAGCGGGATCACCTGGGGCACGACGCGGATCTCGGGGTGCGAGTCGTTGAACTCCTTGATGACGGCGGGGAACATCGGATCGGTGGGATCGTCCAGCCATAGCCAGTACGAGACGGTCGTCGGCGCCTGGGCCTGAGTGAATGCCGGCGCACTCAACAACACGCACAACGCGAGACACAACACGGCCGGACGGATGCCCCGCGTCCACGGACCCTGCATTTCGACCACCCCCTAACGTCGGTGCGGATCGGCTCGGATCAGCTCAAACGCTCCAAAGGATGGGCCAGGGCGCGGCCGGCGAGGCGGCCCTGGACGTCGTCGAAGTGCCGTTCCAGCGCGGTGTGCGCCCGCCGGAGGTCACCGCCCCGGAGCGCGCGCACGATGGCTACATGGTGCCGCACGGTGCGGAGCAGGTCTGCGGAGCGGCGGAGCGGCTCCGCCAGGGCCGTCTCGAACAGACCCCAGAACGCCTCCAACAACGTGTCGAGTACTCGATTGTGCAGTCCCCGGAACAGGGTCAGGTGGAACGTCCGGTCCTCGGCGATGAACAGTTCCCCGCGCGTTGCGTTGGCGCGCATCACGCCCACCAGGGACTCCAGCTCGTTCAGCGTGTCCCGATCGAGCGTCTTGTAGGCCTCCGCGAGAAACGACCCTTCGAGCGCCCGCCGGACCTGCAGAAGCTCCCGGATGCTCGCGGCATCGAAGACGAGCGCATACGCGAGGCCGTTGAGGAGGGTACGGAGATCGAACGTCCCGACGTAGCGGCCCGACCCCTGCCGCGTGCTGATCACGCCGACCCCCTCGAGCGAGCGAAGAGCTTCACGCACCGCCGTTCGGGAGGCTCCCAGTTGGGCCGCCAGCATACCCTCGGTGGGAAGCCGGTCCCCTGGCCGGAGCCGATTCTCCACGATATAGCGGCGTAACTGATCTTGAATCCGCAGGTGCAGCGCCGACTGCGCAAGACGCGCAATCGGGACCGCGTCCGGAGGGCGAGATTGATCGGTCATCATACAACCTACAAATTAGCCGGCGAAGCGCCGATTCCTCCACCCCGGCCGCGGGCGAGCGGTTCGTCGCCGGATCCTGGCGAGGGGGATGGGACGGATCCATCCGACACGAGCCTCAAGTCGTGGTTGTGCCCCGCCAGGCCGCCCGCGGCAGCCGCCGGACCCGCATTGTTGCCGATCCGTTACAGGAGCGATGGAAGAACTCGGGGATCATTGCAGAAATGTCCGCCCACTCGATACTGTCGAGGGGGGAATCCCTTGATCGACAAACCGCGGTCACCCGCTCAAGATGCCGCCCTGCTCTGCGTCCGGATCGGGCTGGCGGTGCTGTTCCTTCGCGCCGGCTGGGCAAAGATCTCGTCCATTGCCGGTGTCGTCGCTTTGTGGGAACGACTGCACCTCCCGCTTCCCCACTTGTTCGGACCGATTCACGCGATCGTCGAGTTCGGTGGCGGCGTCCTGCTGTTGCTGGGTTTGCTCACGCGGGTGGTGAGCTTTCTGCTCGCCGTGGATATGCTGGGAGCGCTGTTCCTCGTGAGGATCCACACTCCGGCGACGTTCGTCAGTCAGGAATGGCTGGCCTTCTGGATGAGCCTCGCGCTCCTGGCCGCGGGCGCAGGCGCCTACTCGCTCGACGCCCGTTCCGGCGGCGCAGGCCGGACGAACCCCCGTTGACCAGTGGCATCCGGGCGACGTGACGCGTCCGTTGCTCGGCGGCTGGCCGCAAGGTCATAGGATCGCCGGAGCAGCGCGACCGCCTTCTCGATGTCGTCCGGCTTCTTCACATAGAAACTGACCCACCCGCTCTCGGGTAGAATGTGGTGAGGGACGGCCTGCCCGGCGGCGACCAGATCGTTCATGATCCGTGTCGGGAACGGGATGTCGACCAACCCATCGCCGTGAACGTGGCCGATTTCCCGGCTTCCCACGTGATACGCAGTCCCGCCGAACCGATGCGCGTGCACCGTGACCCCTTCCCAGGCGGAAACCGTCGCCGTGATGGATTGGCCTGCACCGCGGACAGACATGGTGCACCTCCCTGGAAATCCTCGTCAGGGAGAAGCATACCGGAGCGCCCCCCGCTCGTCACCGCGCATATGACCGGGAGACGCCCTGTCCCAGTGGACAGTGTGCCTGCTGAGAGCGCATACTCGCGCAGCGCAAGCCGCCTCGCGGTGCGCTCCAACCGCGCCTTCCCCATTGCCCCTCTATGACCCGAATCTTGTGAGGCGTCTCCGCGAGGGCGACGAAGAAGAGCGCGACCGACCGGTAGAGCGCGTGGGCGACTTCGTGAAGGGAACGAAGGACACGAGCTCCATCGCCATGTGCTCACCACCCGTCCCCTTGTACTCGTCGGCCCGCTCTCAGCCGCGTCCGCGTCACAGGATACCTACGTCCTATGGGTTGCCGTCGGTGGAGCCTCGAGGATGCGAACTCCGGACCTTGGCAATAGCCGATTCCTGGGAGATTGGATGCGGAAATGGGAGGGAACTCTAAAGGCAACCATTCCCGGGCCCACTACCGGAAGCGAGATGCAATCCCGAGAAACGCCGCAAGCCGCCCTTCACGAGCGGCGGCTTGGGCAACACCGTCTTCGCGGAGGGTTTCTGGTGTGGCTTAAGAGCGAATGGTCACCCGGCCGTGATCGTCACAGTGCGCCCCGTGCGGATGATGCAGGTGCCCGTCGACCAGGTAGTCCGTGTGATCCCCGTGAGGAACCCGCTCGTGTCCGCACGTCGCGCTGTGCACGTGCCCCTTCGGATGCTTCCCACAGTCGTGGCTCGGTGTGCAGTTCGCAGGATTCTGGGCGCTGACCTCAAGCACGTGATCGTCCACGTGATCGCCATGCACGTGATGAAGGTGCCCATCATGGAGGTAGTCGGTGTGATCGCCGTGTTGAATAGCGACATGCCCACACTTCGGCCCGTGGACATGCGTATGTCCTTCGTGCACCTTGCAACCAGCCTCGCGCATCGACGCATCACCTCGCT
>DASPUZ010000169.1:0-5801 GCA_035622635.1 bacterium
CAAGTGAACGATGCCTCTCGTTTCCCCATTGATTCATGTGCGAGCGCTACCCTCGCCGGCATGGGCCGGATTCGAACGGACAGCTCTTACGCACTGCAAACGGAGGCAGCTGGAACGGTGGGCGTTCGTGATATCGGCCTAGGTTCGGCCTGTGTTCGGTACTTTGAGTCTACGCCACCGAACTTGCAAATATCCGGCGTCGCCGTCCGACAAGTTAACCTCTG
Organism: bacterium; assembly: GCA_035622635.1. Lineage (GTDB taxonomy): Bacteria > Sysuimicrobiota > Sysuimicrobiia > Sysuimicrobiales > Segetimicrobiaceae > JAJPIA01. The sequence continues at coordinate 225 of DASPUZ010000169.1, forward strand.
ATTCTTTCTACGGGGCTCGTTGACCCAAGTTAGCAGAAACCTTCCCGCGGTGAACCCCATCTGGAACGTGAGTTGATCCCCCAGGAATTTTGAGCCCGGCTCCCGAGCCGTGGCGGCGCGAGTGGGCAAACTCCGGCGTCAGCGAAGTAGCCTCGGAGCCCACCCGGACGATCGATCGACAGCTCCGCGCCGCCACGCTAGGGTATTGTCCCTCTTCTGGCGGTTCCTAGTCAATTCAGGTTAATGTGCTCTTCCCTGAACACTGGTGAAACCCGCGGGGGACGTCTTCCGGTGGCAGTTCGCAAAAACCGTCGATGGGAAAGCGAAGCCGCAAGAAGCGTTCGAGTGGGCTATCGCGTCATCACGAAGCCGTGCTCTCTGTCCCCTGCCATGAACACTCCCACAATTTGGCCGGCGTCGTTGATGCCGAGGGGACTACCGCGGAGCGCCCCCTGGTCCGGGTCATCAAAGGTGGTGAACGTGCCGGTCGCTGTGCGGAGGAACGCGTGGTCCTTAGCGCCAGCGCGACGGAAGAATCCCACTACCTGTCCGGCATCATTGATGCCATTGGCGCTCGCGATCGTCGCCCCGTGGGGATCGAGCGTGGTGAATGAGAATGAATCTGCTGCGCGGGTAGGAACGGTCATCCCCATCAGCACACTAGCGAACGACAGCAGGGATAAACATCCTGGCCAGTTGCATCCAGTTTCCTCCCGCTAGGACGGGCCTTGATCGCCGTGCGCAGGCATCGACGACGGTGACGGCGGTCTTCGCATTGCGGAGACCGCCATGACGCCTGCGGCTCAGGTCTTTCGACCGTGATGTCGTGGCACCTCACATCATTTTCTTGGGAATCGCGGTTGGGTACTCGAATCGTTGCAGAGAGAATGGTGCAATGGGACGCGAGGTGTGGCGCGTTAATGCCAGATCTCCGGCAATCTCGCCAAGCACGGGGCCCAGCGCCAAGCCATGCCCGCTCAACCCTGCCAGAATCACCATGCCCTCGGGACCCGTGCTAGCGTCGACGATCGGCAAGCCGTCCGGGGACATATCGATCATGCCAGCCCAGTAGCGCGCAATCCGCACACTGCGGAGCGCGGGGATCACACCGGCAAGGGCTCGGTGTGACCGGTCCATAAGCGCACGGTTCGGCTCCGGATGCTGGTTGATGGTGATCAACTTCGGTGAGACCACGCTCCGCTCGGAGACTTCCCTCAGCATCTTGCGCCAGTCGTATCGGAGCCGGATCGCGTTTCGATGGCGAATCAGGCGCAGTGCCCAAATATGCAGATTTCGGAGGCTCGCGAAGGAGACGTAATGATCGACAACGGTGCCCATCCCCGCGCTCACAACGATCGTCCCGCCCGGCCGCTGGCGCGCTCCAAAGTGGAAGGTCCGAAGAGTCACCGGGATGAGTGGCGCCACAGCTTCAGTTTCACACTCAGACACCGCCACGGGCATGAGAGGCACATTCACACCGGCTGTCGCAGCGAGCACGGACGTCCACACACCGCCGGCTAGCACGACCGCCCGCGCCGCGATCGGCCCATGACTTGTCTCCACGCCTGAGACGGTGCCGCCGCGCTCCACAATCTTGGTGACGAGGGTGTCATAGGCAAACACCGCACCCTGGGTAGAGGCGCGCCGCGCAAAGTACTCGGTGGCCTTCGCTGGTTGACACTGCCCATCGTGGGCACTCCACATGGCCGCGACGAAGGTGCCCGTTGCCGCCGGAATGATATGCCGCGCCTCGATAGGGTCGAGAAGACGCACGTTGTGCAGTCCCGCCTGATGGGATAGTGAGACAAGCTCACTTGCAGCGCGAACCTCGGATTCATCTGTGCAGATATACATATTACCCCCAAAGGTGAGCTCGATATCATCCGCAGCGTCGACCTGGCGCCAGAGCGACAGCGCTTCGAGGGCCAACGGTATCTCTGCGGGCTCCCGCCCCTGGACACGAATAGCCCCTTGGGCTCGCCCGGACTGTTCGCTCGCGACCGTGCCCCCCTTCTCAACGACAAGTACCGTGGCACCCCTCGCGGCCAAACTGGCGGCACAGGTCACACCGCAAATGCCCGCTCCAACCACGACCACATCGACCGCGTTCGGAAAGTTACCCATCAGACCGGCCCCGCTTTGGATCGCCAACTACGGAGTGCCGTCGATACAACGGCCCCGCCCGCTTCCTGGGTACCAAGCGACCCCAGTGAGGAGACCGGCCGCTACGGCGCCCTGAGATCATCGAGCAATCGGTCATCTACATCGATCCCCAACCCAGGCCCGGTCGGCACCTCGACCGTTCCATCGCAGACGGAGAGCGCGGGTGATGTAATTTGGTGCTGGTACTTGAGCGGCCCAACGAGGTAGCTTGGATAGCGCGGCGCCTCGATTGACGCCGCGAGGTGCAGGCCAGCCGCGGTGGCAATTCCCAATTCCAACACGCTGCCGACGACAATGCCTAGACCGACTGCTTGGGCAACGGCGGCGCACTCCTGAGCCTTCAGCAAGCCGCCGATTTTGGATACGCCTAGGTTGACTACGTGCGCTGCGCGCAATCGACTCAGCCGAACGACATCGTCAGGGCCAAACACTGACTCGTCCGCGATGACATCGATGCCCGTCTCCCGGAGCTGCTCGGCAACGTCTGCATCTTGGCCCGGAGGGAGCGGCTGTTCGAGCCCGACCACGCCGAGGTCTTGGAGCACCGGTAGTGCTCGCGTGAGCGTCGGAATATCCCACCGGCCGTTCACATCCACCAGGAATGGCACATCCGGACCTACGGCGGTTCGGACCGCTTCAAGACGTCCCAAATCTCCGGCGAACTCATCTCGGCCTACGTAGAGCTTGAGCGTGGTCACTCCTAGCCGCATCTGCTCGACTGCGATAGCTGCCATCGATGCGGGGCTCGCCCATCCTACCGACCCGTGGACCTCGACGCGATCACGGAACCGGCCGCCCAGGATGGTCGATATGGGGATTTCGAGTGCCTTTCCAACAATGTCGCACAACGCGAAATCGATCGCCGCCCGCGTAAAGGGGTAGCCTCGCAGATGCGGGTCAAGAGCTTTGAGGAGCGGCTTGCGATCAAGCGGGTTGGCATCGATGAGGAAATCCTCAAGCTTGTGAAACAGCTGAACGATAGCGTGCGGGGTTTCACGTGTGAAGGCCGCCACGGGGCACGCCTCGCCGTAACCGGTCAGCCCATCGTCCGTTTTCACCCGGACGATAACGTTGTGCGACTCGTTCCGGTCGATATTGCCGAAGCTGAAGGTACGCCGAAACGCGATCCGCAGGGGGATCGCTTCGACCAGACGGATTTTCATGAAGACGAAGGCTCCGGAGCGTCCCCGGGGTGCGCGCCGATCGCGTCCAGGGTGTGGGATAGGTGTTGGCGCATGAGCCCCTCGGCGCGCTCGGCGTTCCGTGCGATCACGGCCTCGGCAATGCCGGCATGCTCGGCGAGGAGATCGGCCGCCCCCCGGGGATTTTGGTAGTGATCCCGCAGGTGCACATTGGCGAGCAAGTCCATGTGCATCTGCACCAGCCGCTGGAGCATGAGATTCTCGGTGGTAGCAGCTAACGCGACATGAGAGGTGACGTTGTCCGCCCAGGTGGCCCGACGCGCGGCCGCTGCCCGTAGTTTGTCCGCGCTCTGGGACGTGAGCCGAGCATAGGCTAGTTTCACGACGTGCACCTCAATCAGCTCGCGCGATTCCTGGATATCTCGAATCGCCGATCTGGCACGCGCTACCGGTGCCCGTAACTCCACCCCAGACCCGTCCATATGTAGGTGGGTGCGTACCTAATGGCGCCGTGGTGGAGCTCTGAAGACGGGACCCCGGAATCCCGGGCCCGCGGGGACGGGCCCCGGTCTGCCCCGGAAGGCCGGAACGCCTACGAAACGCCCACCGTGGAAGTGGCGGAAGTGCGGGCCGACCACCACAATCCCGATGCCAATTCCGGGGTAGAATGGGGGGCCGTAGTAGCCGTAGGGGTAATAGTAGCTATAAGGGTACGCGTAGTAGTACGGGGGCGGAGGTGCGATCGTGAGCACGACATCGACTCGCCCGGTGACCAGCTGATTTCCAGCCGCCGTGACGGACGCGGTCGCGTAACTCCCGATATACTGTCGAAGCGCGCAAAAGCCGACGGGGGCGGAATTGATAAACACAGCCGTATATGTGTTGGCTAGCAGGGTGTTGATGCTGCCATTTGCCCCCCTCAGGACTAACGTGTTCGCCTGACAATCAATGGCCTGAATCTTCCCCTGCACATAGACGACGTTCTGTGCAAGGGCAACGCTCGATACCCCCAAGGTGATCAGCAGCATCCCGAGCACTATGGCCGCGATTCGGTGCATGTTCGTGACCCCCTTAATCCGCTGGAGCCGACGCCATCAGCCACTACCGTGCTACCGTCAGTAGCACGCCACCGTGGCTCCGGTCGTACCCTGGATCAACTCGGACACGATGAGTGGGCGGTTCTGGCCGGGTACCGACCGTGGTGGGACCAGAACCTGAGGGGCGATGAATGTCACGCCGGGAACCGACGGCATCGTCGTGGTGATCGGAACGACATAGGCTCCGGTCTGGCGTGGCGGGATCAGGAGCATCACATTCGGTACCGTGGTAGTGGGGACGGCGAGAGCGGTCGTGCTCCGAATCGTACTGACAGGGGCGAGACTGCGAATCCTTGGAGTCGCCGGCAGCGCTGGCAGCACGGTGTTGAGGCACACGATTGAGCGGTCGACAGGCGCAGCTCCTGCAGGTGGCGAAGCTAACAGTGAAACAACGACGGTCGCGATTGCGACAACGACGACAGCCCCAAGTACCCTACTCGCCATTTCGCCACCTCCCGAGGCCGAACACCCCGAAGAGGATAGAACACAAAACAACCCACCTCTTATTTTAATCCTGAAACTTCACAAAGTCGTGAAGTCGCCTGCCTCGGATTCCCACGTTCGCCGACTCTCTGGCCGAGGTGAGCGTTCGCTTGGTTCAGCTCAACGCGCGCGGCCTGCTGCACATCGTGGGCGGGGATAGCATGGCGCGCTCAGCGATGGCGAAGGCTCTCGCGCACACGATCGGACTGGATCCGGACCGCATCATACCCGCATCGACTGCGGAGTCAGGACAGCGGGCGCCTCGACCTCTCCACGCGGCGCTGCGTACGGACAGATTGGCGCACCTGCTTGGCACGGAACCGTTAGATTTCGCCGAGTCGCTTCGCCGGTTCCGTCAACAATGGCGAGCAGACGCACACTGAGCACCTATGCAACTTGGACATCGCGCCGATGGCGCCCGGGACCGGCCGCCCCCGATCGGGCCTGGAGCGCCTACACCGAGGACGGCGCTCCCTTACGCAGACTGTACACGACGTCTCATCGCCGCCGCGTAGTCGACTTCGGTCTCCTTCGCCTGGCGTCCGAGTGTCAGGCGGACCGCTGCCGCAGCGAGTTCCGATGTCAGACCCAACGCGAGCAGGCTCGATGCTGCCGGAACTACGCGGCGACCCCGAGAGTCCAACGTAAACGCCTATTTCCTGTAGACGGATTCCATCGCTTCTTTCAGTACT
>DASPUZ010000170.1:0-20010 GCA_035622635.1 bacterium
GAGTAGGATCACCACGACCGAGGGGCAGCGCTTTCCCTCGGCCTCCGGGCGGCATCGAAGGATTTCCTTCCAAGTAAGGCGTACCTAAGAATACTCGCGCAGGCGGCAAGTCTCAACAGCTTCTCGAGTGCGGGCCCGCACCGCGGAACAACGAACAACAATCGCGGGGAAGGGGAGGATAGCATGAGTCGATGGGCTCTACGTCCCACCGTTGCCTTGCTGGTCACCTGTCTCGTCGCCCTGACGTTCCTGACAATCCCTCGCGGCGGGCAGGCCGCCGCGCCGACCAACCTCACGATTGCCGTCGGTGTCGATGCCGACACGCTCGATCCGGCTGGCCAGACCACCACTACGGTCGCGAACATGGTGGACTACATGTTCGACTCGCTACTCTGGCCCAACGATGAGCGCTCCGGCGTACAATCCGGCCAGCCGCAATACACGAAGCTCGTGCCGCAGCTCGCGACTTCGTGGACGGTGAGTCCCGACGGACGGACGTATACGTTCAAGCTGCGCCAGGGAGTGAAGTTTCAGGATGGGACGGACTTCAACGCCGACGCGGTGAAGTTCAACATCCAGCGGCTCCTCGATCCGGCCGTCCGCAACCCCAACCGGTACTACTTCACGGACGTCGATGAGACGCGCATCGACACCCCCGACCCGTACACGGTTGTGCTCCATTTGAAGCAGACCAGCCCCACGCTGCTCGGGCGGCTCGCCTCCGGTCCCGCCGAGATGCTCTCGCCGACGGCCGTCAAGAAGATCGGCAACGACAAGATCCCGCTCGGGCCGATCGACGCCGGCACCGGGCCGTACATCTTCAAGGAGTGGGTCCACGGCGACCACATCACGCTCGTGCGGAACCCCAGCTACTGGGGAAGGAAGCCGTACTTCGACACGGTAACGTTCCGGATCGTGCCAAACGCCGGTACGCGCGAGACGATGCTGCGCGCGGGAGACGTGCAGATGGCGTTTGAGCCGCCCGCGCCCGACGTTCCGGCTCTCCGCAAGGACCCCGGATTGACGGTCGTCTCGGGCCCGAGCGACCGCGACGTCTTTCTCGGGCTCAACACCCAGTGGGGACCGTTCAAGGATGTCCGAGTGCGGCAGGCGATGAACTATGCCGTCAACAAGGACGCGATCATTCACAGCGTGCTCTTCGGGCTCGGGCACGTGCTCGAGTCTCCAATGACGCCAGCCCTCTTCGGGTACGCGCGGATCCAGCCAGGCGGGTGGCCGTTCAACCCGACGGAGGCGAAGAAGATGCTCGCGGAAGCCGGCTTCCCGGAGGGCTTTAGCGTCGATTTCCGCACCCCCACCGGCCGCTACATCCAGGACTACCAGTTCGCTCAGGCCGTCGCCGCGCAACTGCAGAACGTGGGCATCCACGCCAATATCAGCACGTCGGACTGGCCCACCTACGTGCACTGGCTGCTGACGCCGCTCGCGCAGACCCCGCTGCAGATGTTCGCCCTGGGTTGGGCGACGCAATACCTCGACGCGGACGGCCAGCTCTACGGTCAGTTCTATTCAGGGCAGGCGCCGCCCAATGGGTTGGCGCCGATGTTCTACAAGGATCCGCAGGTGGATGCGCTCCTGCTGCAGGGGCAGATCGTTCCGGATCCCGCGAAGCGCCAGCAGATCTACAAGCAGGCGCAGGAGCTGATCTGGAAGGACGCGCCATGGGTGTTTCTGTGGAGTCAGGACTTCTATGTGGTCACGAGCAGCCACCTTGCGGGCGTGACGGTGACACCGAACGAGAAGTGGGCGGGTATCTACGCAACGTGGAAGTGACACCCCATCGGTAGCACGGACATCTGCCGGGCGGCCCGTCGAGGCCGCCCGGTCCTTCCGTCGGACGATCGTCCCCGCGATCACGACCGCGAGCGAGCGTCCTTGGGCGACGTGCGGCGAACAACCCCGCCCGATCGCGGACGGAGCGCGAGCCTCTGGACCTGCGACGTGGGCCGGAACTGCGGAGCCTCGAGGGGATGAAACCGGGGAGAACGATGCGAGCGGATGCGCTCAGCGGGGCCGCTCGTGCATGGCACCCGCGGCACGCCGCTGCGGCGTCGCCTCCCGCCCCGCTGCCTTCGCCGCTCCCGACGGCCGGCGCCTGTCCTGCGCCATCTCGACGCTCCGCTTGAGCGCTTCCATCAAGTCTACGACCTTGCCTGCCGCCGCGGCTTCCTTGGGCTGGGCGACCGCCTCGCCCTTACCCTTCGCTTGAATCATCGCCTGCAGCGCGTCGCGGTATTCGTCACGAAACTGCTCCACCGTAAACTCCATCGCGAGGTTCTCGACGAGCTGCATCGCCATCTTCCGCTCGTTGGGGTGCACTTTGGCCTCGACCGGTAACTCCTCCAGCCCCGATACCGCACGGACCTCGTCGGCGTAGTAGAGCGTACTCAACACCAGCGCACCGTCGTACGGACGCAACGCGACGAGCTGCTCCTTCTCCCGGATCACCACCTTGCCGATGGCGACGCGATCGGCCTCGCGAAGCGCCTCGCCGAGCAGCAGGAACGCCTTCGCCCCGCCCTCGTCAGGCACCACGTAATAGGAGCGCTCGTAATAGATGGGATCGATCTCTCGCAGCTCGACGAACCCGGCGATGTTGACGTTTCCACTGGTATCTATGGGAATCCGGTCGATCTCTTCGTCCGTCACCACGACGAACCGGCCTTTGCTCACCTCGTACCCGCGGACGACGTCGGACCATTCGATCGTACGGTCGCAGTGCGGACAAAACCGCTGGTTCTTGATCGGCGTGTGGCACTCGGTGTGCAGCAGGCGGAAACGCACGTCCTTCTGCTCCGTGGCAGTATACAGTTTGACCGGAATGGTAACCAGGCCGAAGCTGATGTAACCTCTCCAGAACGGTCGCACGCGCGATCCCCCCGAGCGGTGGGTTCAACCGAAAGCTCGAAACAGGTATCGACAATTCTATACCCGCACGACCTCGGGCGCAACAGACTCGTCCGCGCATTGCGCTCATCGAACATGCGTACGGTGGTCATGATGACTTGAGTGACGACCACGTGTAGCACGCGCGCCGTGTGCTGTTCCGAATCGAGCACCGAGGGCGCACCGAAGGTCTATGGTGGCGCGAGAGGCTGGAATCAACGGGGCATGAATTGCCGTTTACGTAATAGCTGAATTGGAAAAACGGCCATAGGCGCTTTCAGGTATTTTCCCTGTGTCCGGGCTGTCCGATCATTGTAGGACGGGCCTAATTGTGACGCTCACGGAAAAGTGTGTTATGATCGGCGTGTTTCGGCCGTATTAAGGGAATGTACCTCGTGGCCTCCCCATGACGGTTGCACTGGGGGTAACGACGTAGATGTATCGAGGAGCACGATTGATGGCAGGTTCTGACAAGATATCGAGCTCGCCGCGCGCCGGTGAGACGGGTAGGCCGGAGGAGACCGGCGCGGAGGCCCCGCGGACCTACCGCATGGAAGAAATAGTGAGACGCACGGGCGTCACACCTCGCGCGATTCGGTACTACGAGGAAATGGGTCTCCTGTCGCCGTCCGGCCGGACGGCCGGAGGCTTCCGGTTGTTCACAGACGCGGAAGTTACCCAGCTGCTCAAGATCAAGGAACTCCAAACGCTGCTCGGCTTCTCCCTGGCCGAGATCAAAGAAACGCTGCACGCGGATGCCGCGCGCGCGGAGATCCGGCACGCGTATCACCAGACGACGGACCCGTCGACACGACTCGGGCTGGTCGAGCAGGCCGTCGGTTTGGCCCAGTCTCAAGTACGGGTCATCAACGAACGGATGGCTAGACTCGCCAAGCTGCACGAGGAGCTGGATCAGAGCCTCGGACGGCTGCGAGCGCACCGCGAACAACTGCTTCGCGAGATCGCTGAACGGCAATCCAGCGGTGAAAAATCGTCACCAGATCAAGCGAGGGAAGAGCAATGAGCGATGCCCCTACCCGGGCCGAGAATGAGTCCCGCCAGACGAGCACCCCGGAGACTCACACAATATCGCCCGCCGAAACACCCCGGACCCCGATCAGGGCCCAGGCTCAGGATGGCAACGGGCACGAGGCACCGCCCGCCGAACCCGGGCCACGCAGGGCGCGGCGGAGGCTGGTCCTCCCGATCGTTGCCGGGGCCGTGCTTCTGATCCTGGTGGCCGCCGTCACGTACTGGCGCCTGAACATTGGTCTCGTCAAGACGGACAACGCCGAGACGTCCGGCGATGTGGCGCCCGTGAGCTCCCAAATCACGGGCACGGTGACGAGGATCGACGTCGCGGACAACCAGTACGTCAAGACCGGTACGGTGCTGGTCGAACTCGATCCCACCGACTACCAGCTGGTGCTCAATCAAGCGCAGGCGAATTTCGCCGCAGACCAAGCCCAGGTCAACGCCGCGGCGGCGGCGCTGGCGGCGCAGGAGCAGCAGTTCGCCACGGGAGTATCCGCGGCACGAGGCGCGCTCGCGGCCACCTCGCCCGGCCTGCCGCAGTCGCTGGCGCAGCTCCAGATGGTCCAGCAGACGACCGTGACGCAGGTCGAGCAGGCGCGCGCGGCGGTGACGACCGCCCGCGCCAATGTTCAATCGACCGCAGCTAGTTACGAGACGGCGGCCAAGACGCTCAGCCGTGACAGGCAGCTCTTGGGGCAGGGCGCCATCGCACAGCAGCAGGTCGACAGCGACACGGCCGCATACGAGGCCGCGCTCGCCCAGTACCAGGCCGCTCAGGACAGTCTGCGCCAGGCGCAGGCCAACCTGGCGTCGGCCCTGGCAAATCGCCAGCAGGTGACGGTCACGCAAAACGCCGTTGAGATCAACCGCGGCCAGATCGCACAGGCCCAAGCCAACCTGGAACAGGCCCAGGCCGGAAGTGCCGTCGTCCGCCAGCGCGCGGAGCAGCTCGCGGTCGCGCAGGCGCAGGCGGCACAGGCAGCGGAGCAGGTCAAGACCACCCAGGTGAACCTCGCACGGACCCGGATCCTGGCTCCCGTGGACGGCTGGGTTACGAACCGCACGGTGCAAATCGGCACGGTGGTCCAGCCGAACCAACCGCTGCTGTCCGTGGCGGTGGATCACCGCCTGTGGGTGGTCGCGAACGTCAAGGAGACTCAACTCGGCAACGTTCGGGTGGGCAATCCCGTCAGGGTCACGGTGGACACGTACCGGGGCCGGATTTTCCACGGGCGCGTCACGAGCATCACGGCAGCGACAGGGTCGACCACGGCGCTCCTGCCGCCCGACAACGCGACGGGCAACTTCGTCAAGGTCGTCCAGCTTGTCCCGGTCTGGATCACGCTCGACTCCAGCGAGTTCCCGCACAGCCAGCAACTGCCCATCGGCCTCTCAGCGGAGGTCACCATCGATACGCGGCAGATCGACCGCACGCCATCGCACATGCAGGATCCGTGAGCGTCACGCTCGTCTCGAACGTCGGCGACCACGACCGGCCCGCCGGAGTGAGCCGCTGGCTGGTCACCGCGTCCGTCCTGTTCGGATCGATGATGGGCGCGATCGACACGAGCGTCGTAAACGTCGCCCTGGTGCACATTCAGGCCACCTACGGCGTCACGGTCCAGCAGGTGACGTGGGTCACGACCTCCTACCTGATTTCCCTGGTCATCATCATGCCGCTCACCGCCTGGGTGGCGTCTGTCCTCGGGCGGAAGCGCATGTATCTGTTCGCGGTGACGATCTTCACGATCGCGTCGGTGCTCTGCGGGCTGTCCCGCAACCTCGGCCAGCTCATCGCGTTTCGGGTGCTCCAGGGGTTTGGAGGCGGCGCCCTGCAGCCAACCGCCCAGGCTATCATGCGGGAAACGTTTCCCGTATCTCAGCAGGCCCAGGCGATGGGGCTCTACGGGATGGTGGTGCTGCTCGGCCCGGCGATCGGCCCCACGCTCGGAGGCTGGCTGACGGACAACTTCTCGTGGCCGTGGATCTTCTTCGTCAACCTCCCGATCGGCATCATGGGGCTGATCATGGGGGTCCGGTACGTCGTGGATCCGCCGTACATGCGCGCGAGAGGGCTCCGGAGGATTGACGGCATCGGGATCGCCCTGATGGCCGTGGGACTCGCGGCGCTGCAGATCATGCTGGAAGAGGGCGAGACGGACGGGTGGTTCCAGAGCCCGCTCATCGTCACCCTCGCGGTCGTTGCCGCCCTCGCCCTCGCGGCGTTCGTCGCCTGGGAGCTGCAGGTCCCGGAACCGGCCGTCAACCTTCGCATCCTGCGAAACATGTCCTTCGCCTCCGGAACGTTGATCATCGGCATCCTGGGGATGGCGTTGTTCGGCAGCCTGCTGCTGCTCCCCCTGTTCCTCCAGAATCTGCTGGGATACAGCGCGACGCGGGCGGGGCTGACGCTCATGCCCCGATCCCTCACCATGGTCCTCATGATGCCGGTTGCGGGCCTGTTGTACAACCGGCTCGGCGCATCGGTGATGCTGCCGTTTGCACTGGCCCTCAGCGGCGGAAGCAGCCTGCTGATGGCGCAGTTCAACCTCGCGACCCCGGAGCTGCAGATCCTCGCTCCGCAGGTACTCCAGGGAATTGGCTTCGCCTTCATGTTCGTGCCACTTTCGACGGCGACGCTGGCGGCGATCCCGCGGCCGCAGATGCAGAGCGCCGCCGGACTCTACAACCTCGTTCGACAGCTCGGAGGCAGCTTCGGCACGGCGATCATGGTCACGCTGCTCGACCACAAGATCCAGACGACGAGTGCCTATCTCAACCGCTACGCATCGCCGTACAACCCGAACTTCATGCAGTGGTGGCACACGTTCGAAGCGGGCTTTCTGGCGCGGGGGAGCAACCCGGTGACCGCGCACTGGCAGGCCCTCGCCGCGCTGCAAACCCTCATCAACCAACAAGCCGCGGTTGTCGCGTTTGACCACGTGTTCGCCGTGATCGGGCTGGTCCTCTTCGCGTGCCTCCCGATCTCGGTGCTGCTGCGGGGCCTGCGGCAGCCGCAGCCGGACGCGCGGGCGGCGGCAGCGGTGGAGTAAACCCCAAGCGGCGGCGACGCTGGCGGCGGGGACCGGTGCAGCGCTATACTACATGACAGGCGCCAAAACCGCACCGCCGCACCACTTCGGCGGTGCGGCAAGGTCTTCCCGGGGCAGCCCATGCCCGGGGAATGCGGCCGGTTGCGCCGACTGCACAGGAGGGTGTCGTGGCGAAGATCACCGATCCGAAGGCCCCGGATTACCGCCTCGATAGCTTCCCGCGGGACGACTTCCCGCGATACGTGTGGACGCAACGTCCGGAGAGCCTACCCTCGGACGCATGGACGACCGAGACGACGCATCGCGACGGCCAGCAGGGGGGGCTCCCGCTGACGGCACAGCAAGGGCTCAAGATCTACGACCTGCTGTGCCGCTTCACGGGATCCTCGGGCGCGATTCGCCAGGCCGAGTTCTTCGTGTACCTCGCGTCCGATCGCGTAGCGCTCCAGGGTGCTCTCGAGCGGCACCGGGGCGGCGCCCCGATCGAACCCACGACCTGGATCCGGGCGAGCGCAAAGGACGTCGAGCTGATCAAGACCCTCGGCGTGCGCGAGACCGGCATGCTGGCTTCCGTCTCGGACTACCACACCTTTCACAAGTTCAAGCCGGGCGGGCGTGTCCAGGCCGCACACACGTACCTGGACGCGGTGAAGACCACCCTCGACGCCGGGATCCGCCCGCGGCTGCATCTCGAGGATGCCACGCGCGCCTCGATGGATTTCATCCTCGCGTTCATCGAGACCGTGATGGAAACGGCCGCTCCGTACGGCCCTAAGCAGCGGCCGAAGTTTCGCGTCTGCGACACGATGGGCCTGGCGCTTCCGTACGACGATGTCACGCTGCCGCGCAGCGTGCCGCTGATCTTCCGGGCCCTCCGGAAGATCGGACTCGGCCCGGAGGATCTCGAGTTCCACCCGCACAACGACACGGGGTTGGTGGTGGCCAACTGCTTGAGCGCGGTCCGTGAGGGGTGCGGGGTCGTCAACGGTGCCTGCCTGGGCAAGGGCGAGCGCACCGGTAACGCACCGCTCGAGCAGGTGCTGCTGCACCTCATCGGCATGGGCTACTTCCCGAAGGCGCGGCCGGACTTCACGGCGCTCAACGATCTCGCGACATTGTACGCCGAGATGGGGGAACCGCTGCCGCCCAAGTACCCACTGTACGGACGCGATGCTCACCGCACGCGTGCGGGCATCCACGCCGACGGGTTGAACAAGTTCTGGTGGATGTACGCGCCGTTCGACGTGCCCAAGCTCCTCGGGCGTCCATTGGAGGTCTCGCTGACGAAGGACTCCGGAATCGCCGGCCTGATTTTCCTCATCAAGCAGCACCTGGGCGTCGAGCCGGCGAAGGACGATCCCGGCCTGCAGGAGATCCACGACTGGATGCTGCGCGAGTTCGACGGGGGACGCCAGACCAGCATCGAGTGGGAAGAGCTCGCGCCCATCGTCCAGCAGCATCTCGATCACATGCGCGTGCATCCCACCGCAACGTAGGAAGCGCAGCGCCAGGCCGCCGACGCCCTTCGGCACGCCGTCGGCGACGTGCCCGGGGCGTCCAAGCCTCAGGGCCGCGACCCGTTCGTTACGAGACCGCGGTTCGCACCTCGGCGATCCCAAACATGCCGAGTACCGCCCCCGCGATGCGATCGATCCCGCGGCGGACCGGCGCGCCGATCATGTGGCGAAATGTGGAGATCGCGGCGACCAGCCCGCACCACCACACAAGAGAGCCTGTGAAGACGCCCCCGACCGTCAAGAGGGCGCTCCCGGGAGTCAATCCGGAGCGCGGTGCAAGCGCGGTAAGAATGGCCGCAAACATGATGATGGTGGGCGGATTCGTCAGCGTCAGCAGCGTGGCGCTGCTCAACGCCGACGGCCACGATGCTACCCGGCGCGCCTCGGCCGCACTGGTCGTCTCCCTGACGAAGAACGCCTTCGCGCCCAGATAGAACAAGAACAGGCCGGCCGCGAGGTGCAGCGGGCGCTCGTACGTCAGCATGAACCTCGACACGCCTGCCAGTCCGAGCGCGGCCACGAGCGCATAACTGCCGTCGGCGATCGCGATCCCGACGCCCGTAGCGAGGCCGTATCTCCAGCCCTGCACGAGGCTGCGCCGCATGCACAGCAGGCTCATCGGCCCCACGGGAGCGGCCACGGCGATCCCGAATCCCATGGCCTTCAAATAGAGCGCAAGCAGAGACATGTCAGCACCTGCGGCGTTTGCCGGCTCGGTTCACCCATGGGCGACCTCCGCGACAATGCCCTCAGGGTCCTACGGGCACGCGCGGGCCAGCGCCGAACTGGCGATGGCGACCCCTGCCGTCGCGCTCTGGGCCACGTTCCACGTGTACATGCCGATCACGTAGCCCTGGTCGTCGAGCACGGGCGAGCCGCTGTTGCCCGGCCGAGGACGGTTCTGCGACTCAACTCCGAAAACGGGCGTGCCGTCCTCTGCCGTCGCGACGGTGCTCACGGTCCCCGCGGTCGTCCACTGCACGTCGGCGATGGCCGAGGTATCGCTCTCGCCGTAGCCGACGATCCACACCGCTTCTCCGATCGACGGCGTGCTCCCCAGCGGAAGCGACGCGAATCGAGGCAGCTCCGAGCGGTGCGCCAGGTACGTCACGCCTGCGCGAGGGTCCCGGATCCGCGTAAACTCAAACGTGGACGGGACGATCCGGATCTCCGCGATGTCTCGCCCGAGCAGCGCAGCGGAGGGCCGGGTGGACGCTGGGACCGTGAGCGTGCTCGCGCACACGACCGACGCGCCGTAGAACTCGTCCCCGACGATTGCGAGAAGCTGGTAACGCGCCGGGGCCGTGTACGCCGTGTAGACGACATGGCTGTTCGTGAGGGCGGTACCGTCCGGATCGACAAAGAACGCCGTACCGGCCGAGACGGAGTGAGTGAGCCCGTTGTCGCTTGTCATCGTGACCAGCTGGAAGACCGCCGGATCGGGGGCACGGAGCGGAGCCGGTGTGACGACCGGGACCTCCGGCGCCACGGGCGCCACCACGATCACTGCGGTCTCCGCCGCCGCACCGCCTGCCTGAATCCCTCCGGGCCATGCCAGCACTCCCAACATGACCAGCAACGCGATGCCCGCCCGCAACCTCGTCCCCCCACCGGGGCCGGAGACCTGTGCCCAGTTTGTGAAGATCATACGACGTGGCGATGCCTAGCGGCAAGATACCGGAAGGCCGGACGCCGCCGCCGAATCAACCCACAGATGCCTGCCTGTATCTGACTATGGACAGATGCGGGCATCTTCAGACCAGGGATCGGCCGCCGGCGATCGGCGGAAGGTCTTCGAAAGGATGGGCCGCGGATGGACGCTGCGTCGATCGTGAAAAGAGGATTCGAGTCCACGTACGAGCGCCTCAAGCGATGTGCCGCCGATCTGACGGACGAGGAGGCGCGCCGGGTTCTCGCCGGACAGCTGACCGGCGCGACCTGGCAGATCGGGCATACGGCCCTAATCGACGCCAACGTGGTCAGGCGGGCCGGCGGCACGTTTGCGGTTCCGGATGGATACGAGAGTCTGTTCAAGATGGGCAGCGGCGGTTCCGCCGCGTATCCGCCGCTCGCGGACCTCCTGAATCTTCTCGAGCGGACCCAGGCGGCGCTTCTCCAGATCGCGGCCACGGGCGACTACGCCCGGCCGGTGGAGGGGCAGAATTACTCGAACGTGGGGGAGATGCTCGTCTTCAACTGCGTCCATCGCGGCTATCACATCGGGAAGCTGACCACGATCCGGGCGCTGCTCGGGAAGCCGCGATTGTTCGGCTAGGAGCAACACCGCCAGCGAGCCGCCGCGTATCCGCGACTGCCTCGTTCGTCCGGGACGCTCTTGGGGCCGGCGAATCGCTACAGGTTCGCCGCCTCGCCGCGCGCGGTCGCCCGTCGCAGCGGCGGCGGCACTACGTCCTCCGGGATCGGGCAGGCGTACCCGTTGCCGCCGGTGCGCTCCTTGAGCTCGGCCTTGGCGCGCTCCAGCAAGGCGGGGTCGCGGATCATGTCCAGCGCGGTGGCCGCCATCACCTTCGCCGCATGGACCATGCCCTTGTGCGCTGCGGGTGACATACCCTGCGCCACGAGCTGCCAGGAGTGGCCTGGCGTCCCGACGGCGAAGCAGGCGCCCCACATCTGGACGGTTGGAACGATCCGGCTGACGTCGCCCACGTCGGTGGAACCGACGATGAGACGTGGGGTGGGGTCCAGCGGTACGGGCGCGCCGTACAGCACCGCCGAAGCAGCTTCCGGCGTTCCGTTCGTCTCGATACTGTTGGCGATGTCGTCCGGGGTCAGCGTTCCCCGGATCCGTTCCGCAAAGGCGACGTCCTGAGCGTCGAAGGGAACCACCCCGACTCGTATCAGATTCTCGTGCATCGCCGCCGCCAGCGTCATGTTGGGCGCGATGTTGGAGCACGCCTTGTCGATCTCGAACTCGACTTCCGTCTCGGTCATCAGCGCGGCACCCTCGGCGATCTTGCGCACGCGGGCGAACAGCGTCCGGGCCTGCCCGACCTCCGGCGCACGAATCAGATACAACACCTCGGCCCGCGGCTGCACCACGTTCGGCGACACGCCCCCGGCGTCCGTGATTGAGTAGTGCACGCGCGCAGCCGCCGGCATGTGCTCGCGCATGAAGTTCACGCCGATGTTCATCAGCTCCACCGCGTCGAGCGCGCTGCGCCCGAGGTGCGGCGCTCCGGCGGCATGCGAGGCGCGTCCGCCGAACCGCCAGTAGACTTGAAAGTTGGCGAGCGAGCTCCGTGACATCACCGCCGCGAAGCACCCCGGATGCCAGGAGACCGCAGCGTCCAGGTCGTCGAAGGCGCCTGCGCGCGCCATGAACGTCTTGCCGGAGCCGCCCTCCTCGGCCGGACAGCCGTAGAATCGGACGGTGCCCTTGATGCCCGCGGTTATCAGGTAGTTGCGCAGCGCCACGGCGGCGAGCGCGGCCCCAGCGCCGAGCAGGTTATGGCCGCAGCCGTGGCCGACGGCCCCGGGGGTCGAGGTGCGGGGCTCGGCGGCCCCGGCCTCCTGGCTCAATCCGGCCAGCCCGTCATACTCGCCGAGGAACCCGATCACCGGGCCTCCGCGCCCGGACTCCGCGACAAAGGCGGTCTCCATCCCGGCGAGGTTGCGGGTGATGCGAAAGCCTTCCTCCTCGAATACGGCGACGTGCGCGGCGGCAGATTTGTGCTCGTTGAATCGGATCTCGGCGAACCGCCAGATCTCGTCCGCCAGGGCGACGAAAGCATCGCGCTTGCCGTCCACCTGCAGGGTGATCAGCTCGATCTCGGACACGTCGCTTCCCCTCCTCCTGGTCGCCGTGGGCCGTTCGCGGAGAGAGCGTAGGTCACAGGAACCGGTATCGCCTGGTCATCTCGCCGTCCGTCAAAGCCGTCCAGACCGTCTTCGGCGCGGTCGCGATGTCAGTCACGTGCGCCAACCTCGGCTCATCCGTCGTGCTCCTCCTCAAGTGCCCTCTTCAGATCGTGGAGCGCCCGAACCCGGTGACGCTCGTACTTGCCGATCCAGCGTTCATATATCTCGTTGATCGGCACGGGATTGAGGTAATGCAGCTTCTTGCGTCCCCTCCAAACGGTCACAATGAGGTTGGCGTCTTCGAGCAGCGCGAGATGCTTGGCCACGGACTGCCGAACGATGTCCAGGCGCCCACACAGTTCACCCAAGGTCTGACCGTTGTTCGCACGCAGCCGGTCCAGCAGGTGTCTGCGGGTGGGATCGGCGAGAGCCCGAAACACCTTGTCCCTTCTATCCACGCAGGCCGCCCCGCTACGGGGGTTCGCCCGTGAGGATCTGCCGCGAGTTCTGCGCGGCGCGGACCCAGCTTCCCGCCGCGCCCCACCCGTTACCAAGGACGCTTCTCCATGCAGGTCGCAACTCTCACGCGCCGATGCGGGTACGCCGCCCAACCCAAGCGTACGGCACCGGCAGTGTGTCCTCCTCGCGGCCGGGTGGCGCGCGGCACCGCGTGCTCGCCGGCCTTATCCTTTCGGCACCTCATCGGTTCGCGGCAACCCCTCACCGGTTTCGAGCAGGCTCTTGAGACTCGACAAGACGCGCGGCCAGCCCTCCGAAACGGCCTCGATCAGCTTATGGGGGCGGTCCGCTTCATGGGTGACGGTCAGCTTGACCATCTCGCCCTCGCGTTCGATGGTGAACGTGCAGCGCGTGTAGCCTTCCGCCTTCACTTCGGGCCGGAATTCGTTTCGCCATTTCAGAACGAGACGCCTCGGCGGATCGATCTCCGCAACCTCGCCGGCGTCGGCTACACCCCCATCGGGAAAGAGCAGCCTCCACGACGAGCCGGGCTTCCAGTCGCTCTCCTGAGACGTGCCGAACCAATACCGCCTGGTGAATTCCGCCTTCGTGATGGCGTCCCACAACTTGTCGGGGCTTGTGCGGATATAGATCACATAGACGAACGTCTGCTCCGCCATGATCGCCTCCTCTGGCTCTACCCACGGGTTTCCTCTCAAACATATTATGCAGCCTACAGGCTGCATGTCAACCGGGCATTTCGCGCAAGACTCCTGCGGCGGTACGCGGGACGTGCCGCCGGCCGCCAGGACAACCCGACCGCCGCGTGGTAGTGATCCTATATGACGACGCGACGACGAACACCCAAGGTACGGAGCGCATCGCGCCGCGCCGGGCGCCCGGCGCAGCGGGCCGCACTCACGCGGAGCGCCGAACTGCGTGAGGTGATTCGGCTGCAGCGGCTGTCCGGCAAGACGATCCGCGAGACGCGGATTCCCATTGCGACCGAGCCCGCGTCCGTGTTCAGGACGCTGCCGTGAACGATCCCCTCTACGCCACCATCGGCGAGCTGCACGCGGCATTGCGCCGGCGCCGCATCTCGTCGGTCGAGCTGACGCGCCTCGCGCTCGACCGTCTGTCGACGATCGGCCGCCGGTACAATGCCGTGGCGAGGGTACTGCCCGAGCACGCGCTCCGGGAAGCCCGACATGCGGACCGCCTCCTCGGGCGCGGGCGAGGAACCGGACCCCTTACCGGCATCCCGTACGGCGCCAAGGATCTTGTCGCGTTGCGCGGTGTGCCGACCACGTGGGGGGCCGCACCGCACGCCCGCCAGGTGTTCGACCACGACGCGGCCGTCGTCGTGTCGCTCCGCGAGGCGGGTGCGGTCCTCGCAGCCAAGCTGGCGATGATCGAGCTCGCGGGGGGCGGCGGCTACCGCTATCCCTCGGCATCGCTGACCGGCCCCGCGCGAAACCCGTGGAACCGGGACCACTGGACCGGCGGCTCGTCGAGCGGCACGGGCGCGGCGGTCGGGGCCGGCATGGTGCCGTTCGGGATCGGATCGGAGACCTCCGGCTCGATCCTCTCACCGTCGTCCGGTTGCAACGTGACCGGCCTCAGGCCCACCTACGGCCTCGTGAGCCGGTACGGAGCGATGGCGCTGTCGTGGACGATGGACAAGCTCGGACCGATGTGCCGTAGCGCCGAAGACTGCGGCCTCGTGTTGGAGGCGATCGCCGGGCCCGACGTGCGCGATCCAGGATCGGCCGGACGCGCCTTCAGAATGAATCGCCGCCCCGTAAAGCCCGAGGCGCTCCGGGTCGGGTACGCGCCGGTGGACTTCGAGGAAACCGCACAGCCGTCGATCCGCAAGGCGCTCGAGGATGCGCTGCGCACGTTTCGCAGTCTCGGCGTCAAACTCCGGCGAGTGGAGCTTCCGTACCTGCCGATCGACTCCGTCGCCCGCATCATCATCCGGGCCGAGGGGTCCGCCGTCTTCCAGGATCTGATCGACAGCGGCCGCGTGTGGCAACTCGCGGATCGCCGCCAGGCGATCGGCCTGGTCGCAGGGCTCGAGGTCTCGGCGCGCGACTATCTCAACGCGATGCGGATGCGGAGGATGATCCAGGAGGCCCTGGCGGCAATCCTGAGCGAAGTGGACGTCATTCTCGCCCCGGCTCGCCCCGCTCCGTCTCCGCGTATCGACGAGCCGCTCGACCCGGAATGGCGCCCCGCCCGGCCGGGCCGCCCGCCGGCTCGGCCCCGGTCGGCGTTCCCGCCGGCTCAGGGCAACGCGGCGATCACCGCCGCGGGGAATCTCGCCGGCCTGCCCGCGCTGTCGCTGCCATGCGGATTCAGCACGACGGGCCTGCCCGCCGCCGTCCAGGTGGTGGGACGGCCATTCGAGGACGCGACCGTCATCGATCTCGGCCGCGCGTTCCAGCAGGCGACGGACTGGCACCTCCGCCGGCCGGAAATGCCGGCGTTCCGCGGGAGGAGAGCCTAGCCGACCCGAGCACCGAGGCGCTTGGAGGGATGCCGCCCCGCGTTGCTTGACTACAACGACGCAGGATCAGGCGGCGGCACTCTCCTTGAAGGCCTTCCACGCCTGATCCACGGCCCCGAGCCGATACATCACGTCGAGCGCCGTCATGGCGAGGCCCTTGGCGGCGGCGAGCATCGCGAGGCGACCCTGCTCCGAGCCCGCCGCTTCCCGAAACTCGGCCGTGTGGCCGACCAGGTCCCCGCCTCCGATCGCAAGATATGGATGGATCGTGGGGCAGATCATGCTGACGTTCCCGATGTCGGACGAGCCGACGCCGCCGACCTTGGGCGGCTCCTCGCCTGCGATCCCCAGGTGCGCCATGTTCTCGCCGAAGAATCCCGCGAGCACCGGATTGTTGTTGCGCTCCGCGTAGGTGACGCCCGTCTCCATCTCCACGTCGGCGCCGGTCGCGATCGAGGCACCCTCGGCGCACCGCTTCACCTTCACCATGACCTCCTCCATCGCCCCCCGCGTCGCCGCGCGCACGCTGAATCGTCCCTCCGCGTACTCGGGGACCACGTTCGCCGCGTCGCCACCGCGGCTGATGACGCCGTGGATGCGGACATCGCTGGTGACGTGCTGGCGGAGCGAATCGATCGCGTGGAAGGTCAGCATGAGCGCGTTCAGCGCGTTGATACCCCGCTCAGGCATCGCGGCGGCGTGGGCCGGCTTGCCACGGAACCTGATCGTCAGCCGCTGGGACGCCAGCGCGCCGCGCACCCACCAGTTGGCGCGGGAAGGGTGGAACATCATCGCCGCGTCCATGGCATTGAAGACGCCCTTCTCCGCCATGATCACCTTTCCGCCGCCACCCTCCTCCGCCGGCGTTCCGAGCACGGTCAGCGTTCCCGGGAGCGACGGCACCACACGGTGGAGCGCGGCCGCGGCGCCGACGCTGGCCGTGCAGATCAGGTTGTGGCCGCACGCATGGCCGAGCCCTCGCAGCGCGTCGTACTCCGCGAGCAGCGCAACGTGAGGCCGCTCCCGCGTCCCCCGCACGCTCGCACGGAACGCGGTCTCCATCCCCGCCACGTCCTGCTCAACGGCGAACCCGTGGCGCGCGAGGAACTCACCGAGCCACGCGCACGCCTGGCGCTCCTCGAACTGAAACTCGGGATGCTCGAAGATCATCGTGCTGAGCGCAGCGAGCTCGTCCCGCAGACCGTCCACCTCGGTGCAGACGCGATCCTTGAGCGTATCGAGGTCATCCATGAGTCAACACCTCGCGATGTCGAAGACGAAGCATGCACCCAACGGAGCGGCTTCGCCAAGGAGACCCCGCCGCCCCTGCGAAAATAGCGCACTTGGCCGAGAATCACCGCCGCGCCGCCGGGGCCGGCACGCGGCCTCGCGCCATGTACCTTCCTGAGTCCGGACGATGGCGCTCGAAGGAGGGAGAATCGGGTGGCAATACTCATCGAAGAGAACGTCCCGAGGACGCTGGAACAATTGATGGATCGGTTGCGGAACGACTCCCTGCGCGGCGCCCTCGTGGAGGCCTGGCTGTTCGAGGGAGCGCCCGCGCGCAGAGCGGCCGAGAGACACCTTGCCGCTCGCGGAATCGAGGCGCGCCTGCGCAGCGCATACAAGCCGCTCGTCCATTTCTTCCTGGAGGACGTCACCGTCTCCAAACTGCGGCGCGCGACCGTCCGCTATCCCGTTCACGAGCTGGCGCATCCCCGACGGTTCGTCATCGAAGCGTATCCTCTTGCCGCGATGCTGTCCGAGATCGAGACCCGCTTCCTCCCGGGGGACTCTACGCTCTCCTATCGCGTCGAGCTCGAGGACCGGCACGGAGCCGCGACCGCGCACGAAGTGCCGTGCCCCTGCCGTATCCGGGAGGACCATCTCGGGACGCGTGCGCTCTCGCCGGCCGGCTGGCTGCGGATCACCGGCTCCCGGAACGGATCCCTGGACGTCGACCAGCCGCTCCGAACCGAATTCGAGACGATCTTCGACCAGCTCATCGCGACCGTGGGCGCGTATCCGTGGGCCTCGCATGAGCCGTTCTTCGATCGGCTGGTAATCCGCGCGGACATCCCGGAGGCCGAGCAGCGGCTGCCCTACGGCGAGGAGTGCGTGAGCACGTTCGAAGCCCTGCATGAGGACGTCTACTTCTCCCTCCTCGAACTGTTCGAGCGTCGCGCCGGCCGGCCGACCGGCGACCGAACCGCCCAACCCGGGCAGATCGTCCCGGACGTGCGGCGCGCCGAGGGGACCCCGCGGATACGCGTGACGCTCGAACGCGCCGACGAGGCGGTGCCGTCCCAGCCCTCCCTCCCGGCGGAACCCGTCGAGCTGGAGACCGCCGAGAAGATGTTGAGCCCGGCGCAGATCTCCGAGGAACTCGCGAAGCTCGGCGGGCAGCGTTTCTCCGCCACGTCGCGGCAGGGGCGTACGGTCGCGGGTGTCTATCGGACGGGCGAGCGGCCCGCCGTTCTGATCACGGCGGGCCAGCACGCGAACGAGCCCTCGGGTATCGTGGGGGCCCTCCGGGCCGCGCACCGACTCGCGGCCAGGCCCGGCACGCACTTCGCGTTGATCCCGCTCGAGAATCCGGACGGCTACGCGCTCGACCGCTGGTTGTGCGCGCAGCATCCGCGACACATGCACCACGCGGCACGGTACACGGCGCTCGGCGACGACCTCCAGGCGCGGTCACGCGAGCCCTGGTACGAGAAGGCGGCCCGCCTCAGGGCGCGGCAGCTGTCCGGCGCGGCCCTGCACGTCAACCTGCACGGCTATCCGTCGCACGAGTGGACCCGCCCGTTTTGCGGATATCTGCCGCGCGGGTTCGAGCCGTGGAGCATTCCGAAGGGCTTTTTCCTCATCGTCCGCCATCACCCGCGCTGGGGCGAGCGAGCCGCGGCCTTTCTCGCTCAACTGACGGAGCGGCTCGGGGACGTTCCCGGGCTTGCGGCATTCAATCGAACCCAGCTCGAGGTCTACCGAGCGCACGCCGGCGAGCCGTCCTTCCCCGTCCGCCACGGCATCCCGTGCCAGATCACGGAAGACGAGCACGCGCTGATGCCGCTTGTGCTGATCACGGAGTTTCCGGACGAAACCATCTACGGGGATCTGTTTGTCTTCGCACACACGGTTCAGATGGAAGCGGTGATCGCCGCGGAGGAGATCCACGCGGCGCTGGAGCCTGCCGCCGGCTGACGCGGCGCACGCGCCGGCTTCACCGGTCGGCTATGCCACCTGCACGATCATCTCGATCTCCACGGCGATGTCAAACGGCAGCACCGCCATGCCAACCGCCGAGCGGGCGTGACGGCCGCGATCACCGAACAGCTCGACGAGCAGGTCGGAGGCGCCGTTGATCACCCCGGGCTGCTCGAGGAAATCCGGCGTGCTGTTCACCATGCCGAGCAGCTTCACGATGCGCTGCACGCGGTCCAGGTCTCCGATCGCGTCGCGGAGCGACGCGAGACAGTTGAGCATCACGAGCTTGGCGGCGTCGTACCCCTCGGACACCGAGAAGTCCCGGCCGAGCTTGCCGCGGTACACGAGCGTCCCGTCCTTGACCGGGCCGTGGCCCGAGACGAAGACCAAGTCGCCCGCCTGAACTGCCCCGACGTAGTTCGCGACGGGTGTGGGAGCCGATGGGAGCACGAGCCCCATGGCCTTGAGCTTCTCTTCGATTCGCGGCACGGTAACCTCCCAGACAGGTGAACCCGGATCGTGCGATCGCGGCGTTCACGTTCCACGCCCGACAGGGACGTTCCTGGGGGATGCGATGGGGCGCATGGAGAATCCTCGGCAGAGGCCGCGAGCAGCCTCACAGATCCAGAAGGAGGACCGTGTGGACACCGAGGTGTGTGCGCGGCCGCCGGAGACCACGGCGCTCGAGCGGCCCCACCAGTTTGCAGCGGCGGAGACGCAGGATGGGTAGGACGCGCGGATTCACGTTCGTGGAGATGATCGTGGTGCTCGCCATCATCGGTATCCTGGTCGTCGGCGCCCTTTGGGTTGGAGCGCGCCTGAGGCACCACAAACCCGCAACCGGCGGTGTGCTCCCGGCGGGGGACGCCATCGTCCGGCCGATCGCCGGCCCCCCGCTGCGGGGCGGTTACGGGGAGCTCCGCCCGCCCGCCGCGATCACCTGATCGCACCGTCTCCGTAGCAGCGCACGGCTCGACCGGATTCGGTCCCGTACGCCCGCCGTCCACTGCTCGGCCTCGCGGAGCGCGCGGGCAATCGCCTCGAGCTCCGCGTCGACTCGGTCAGGGGCCGGGCCACCGGGGCCCGTTCGCGTTGCGACGAACGTCCACGGATCGAGGAAGGCGTGCAGTTCCGCCGTCTCGAAGGCCACCGGCTGCCCGAGCACGTCCTGGCTGACCTCCCGCATGAGCGCCTCGGTCCACGTCCGCGGATCGGGCGCGCGCCGCGCCATAGCCGCGACCACCATGTGTGCCTGCCGCTGCGACGTCCCGTGCCGCCGCACCATCGCATCCATGAGCTCGCTTGCCGTCGCCCCCGATGCGACGATCTCGTCCGGGGGGATACCCGGGCTCATGGTCATAGACGTGAGCGCAAGGGCGAGAATGCGTGCCATGTCGGCGGCGTCGTCGAGCGCGCGCCACAGGTCGATCTGGGGCTCCGAGGTCGCACGATTGTCGTCCTCGAACGGCGTTGCGGCCACGCCGGCCACTGCGCCTGCAAGGGC
>DASPUZ010000171.1:0-33073 GCA_035622635.1 bacterium
CAGGTTCGACGGCGCGCGCGGCGAGATCGCGGCCGATGCGGCGGCCGCGGGTCGCGCCGGGCACACTCTGGGATCCTCTCCGCGAAGCGCTTCCGCGCGACGCCCCTGGCTTTGAGGTGATGGCGTCGGCACGGGAGTCACCCGCGGCCGGACCCACGGCGACGACGGTGGCTGGGCGGGCGGGCAGCCTTCACTGGCGCGTCACGCTGTTGGCAGGCCTGGCATTTGCGAGCAACGGACTCAACCTCGGCGTTCTTGGCTTTGCGCTGCCGGGGCTGCACGCGGCATGGGGGCTCACGCCCGGACAGGCGGGGCTGCTGACCGCGGCCGCGGGGGCCGGCCAGCTCATCGGCGGCGTGGTCATGGGCTATACTACCGACTGGACGGGTCGGCGGGCCGGGTACGGCCTGACCGTGGGCTTGAGCGCCGTCGCCACCGGAGCTGCGTCGCTTGCCCCATCACTCGGATGGCTCGTGGCATTGATGTTCCTTGCGGGAATCGGCTTCGGCGGCGTCGCTCCCGTCGCGACGAGCCTGGTCGGAGAGTTTGCGCCGCGCGAGATTCGCGGGGCGCTCATGGGCTGGACCCAGGTCATCTGGATCCTCGGTTGGATCGTTGCAGCCGGAGTGGGCGTCGTGGCCGCACATGGGCTGGGGTGGCGGTTTGTGTTTGCGATCGGCGCCGTGCCGATCGTGTTCGCGATGGCAGCTCCCTGGCTTGTTCCGGAGTCGCCTCGCTTCCTGCTCGCGCACGGCCGGCGGCCCGAAGCCGAGGCCCTCGCCCAAACCCTTCGGGAGCGGTTCGGCGCGCTCGTGGAGCTCCCCGCACAGGAGTACGCAACCCGCCAGACAGTGGCGGCCCGGCTTCGCGAGGTGTGGAGCCCCCGGTTCTGCCGTGGCACCTTCATGCTCTGGACCGTATGGTGGGTCATGATCGCGTCCTACAACGGTCCTGTGCTGTGGCTTCCCGCCGTGCTTCAAGCGTCCGGCGTGGCGCACGCGGATCGGGTCTCGCTGCTCTTTTCGTGCGTGATGATCATTCCCACGATCGCGGCAACGGCGGTGCTGGACCGGGTGGGACGCAAGCCCGTCATCCTCGGGGCCCTTGCCGTGGCGGCCGCGGGCGCGGCGGTGCTGGCCGGAGCGAACGGGGAGACCGGTCTCGTGCTCGGAGGAATCTTGATGGGCGGCGGGGTTCTGGCGGGGTGGCCGGTCGTCCTCTCGTATGCGGCCGAGCTGTATCCGACGCGCATCCGGGCCACTGCGACAGGGTGGGCGTCGGCGGCCGCCCGCACCGCGGGTATCATTTCGCCGGCACTGCTGGGTTTCATGATCGGCAACTGGTCGAGCGGGCACGAAACCATCGCAGGATATGTGGCGGCGCTTGCCGCCGCGATCGCGATTGTCGTGGTGTTCGGCCCCGAGACCAAGGGGCGCTCGCTGGAGGACACGAGCGGCCGCCGCGAGGTGGGGCCCTGCTGAAGACGAGGGAGGAGGGCGCGATGATGATCAGGAATCCACGCTGCGCTCGATGCGCGGGAGGTGAGAACACGGTATGAACAGGTGGTGGCGGCAGCGGGTTGCAGCACTGGTGGTCGTCGCATGTCTCGGCGGCGTCGTCGCTTCACCGGCGCTGGCACAGCTCAATATCAACATAGGATCGCTGATCAAACTGTTTGGCATCGGCTACGTGGTGAAGCAGTTTGGGCCGCAGATCAACAGCGCGATCAACACGCTGATGTTGAACAACAACGCGGCGAACAAGGAGTTGACCAAGGTGGTGCCGATCCTGAGCGTGGGGATCAACGTCGGGAGTTCGGGCGCCTCCTACATCGGCGCGGCGCAGATTCAGGGACCAAAGGCCGCGCTCGACCAGGTGCAGGCCGTGGCTCAGATCGAGGGAACCTTCAGCGGCGTGGCGAGGTTGCGCGCGCTCGTTCCGGTCGACAGCCTGACGCCGATACCGGGCAAGCTGCACCGCATCTACGGTGTGGGCGTGACGGCGCTCGTCGACTTCAACCTGTAGCCGGGCCGCCCCGGGAGCCGCGTGCGGGCGCGCGAGGCGACGGTGGCGCTGCGCGTGCGCCCGGTCCAAGTTTGTGGTACGCTCCCAGCCAGACGGGTGGGCGGCCTCCGTTCTCGAGGCTCAGTGACGCCGTGCCTCGAGGAGGTGGCGTCCCATCGCGAGACGAGGAGACAGATCGCCGCAGCGCCGAGCAGACGAAGCTTCGGGCTGCCCGGTGACCACGAGGGATACGCGCCATGGACGCAACGCGCCGACGGTACCACATCATCACTCAAGGCTGCCAGATGAACGTCCGTGATTCGCAGGCAATGGCGGGGCTCCTGGCCGGCCTCGGTTACGAGCAGGCCGATGATCCAGCGGACGCGGACGTGATCCTCCTCAACACGTGCACGGTGCGCGAGGGCGCGGAGGACAAGGCGTACGGCCGCCTCGGTGAGCTGCGGGCGCTCAAACGGCGGCGTCCCGGGCTGATTCTTGGGATGGCCGGGTGCCTCGTTCAAAAGGATCGCGAGCGCGTGCTTGCGCGGGCGCCGTGGCTCGACCTGGTCTTCGGGGTACACAACATCCACCGTCTCCCCGAACTGCTCCGGCAAGCTCAGGACGGCTGCATGCCGGTCTACGAGGTGTGGGACCGCTCGGACAAAGACCGGCCGTTGCCGGTGCTGCCCGCGGTGCGGAACGGGGGCGTGCGCGGCTTCGTCAACATCATCCACGGGTGCAACAAGTTCTGCACCTTCTGCATCGTGCCGTACGTCCGCGGCCGCGAGCGCAGCGTACCGCCCGAGGCGGTGATGGCCGAGGTGCAGGCGCTCGCCGAGGAAGGCCGTCGCGAGGTCACGCTCCTCGGACAGAACGTGGACAGCTATGGGCACGATCTTACGCCGCGCCTGGACCTCGCGGAGCTACTGTGTCGAGTTCATGATGTCGCAGGAATCGAGCGGATCAGGTTCACGACCAGCCACCCGCGCGACATGACGCGCCGGTTGATCGAGACCGTGGCGGCGCTACCGAAGGCGTGCGAGCATATCCACCTGCCGGTGCAGGCCGGGCACGACGGCGTCCTCATGCGGATGCATCGGGCCTACACGACGGAGCAGTACCGGGCGACCATCGACGCGATCAGACAGGCCATGCCCCAGGCGAGCATCACGACGGACATCATCGTGGGATTCCCCGGCGAAACGGACGAGGAGTTTGAGGCCACGGTACGGTTCGTCGAGGCGGTGCGGTTCGACGCCGTCAACACCGCCATGTACTCGCCCCGCGAGGGCACCCCGGCCGCGCGGCACGCGGATCAGATGCCGGAGGAGACGAAGCGACGGCGCCTGCACGCGCTGAACCGCATGCAAGAGCGCATCGCAGCCGACATCAACGCGGCGCTCGTCGGAACGGTCCAGGACATTCTCGTCGAAGAGCCAGGCACGCGGGGCGGCGTGCTCGGACGGACCCGTACCAACAAGATCGTGCGTCTGGACGGTGGGACCGAACTCGTGGGACGCACCGTACCGGTGGAGATCGTCGAAGCCGGATCGTGGGTGCTCCACGGACGGCGCGCGCGCGTCCCCGCCTAGCAGGGTGCGGAGAATCGCTGCGCGATGCCGTGGGTTCGGACGGCAGGCCTCACGGTCCCTTAGGGTGGAACTCCACCGGGGTGGCACGACCGAACGCCGAAGCCCGACATCGGTGGACGCAGGCCCCTGTCGCCCCGTCGTGGTTCTCGCCGGGCGCGCGCCCCCACGGGCAGCCCTCATGCGCGAACGGGCGTACGACGCCCGGGGCGGCTTCTTTGCCCGGCCAGACCGTGCCGCCGCCTACGATCGCATGCTGCGAAGTTGTGGGTCGAAGATGTCGCGCAGCGCGTCGCCCAGCACGTTGATGGCGGTGGCGCACACCACGATCGCGGCCCCCGGGAGTACCGTCAGCCACCACGCATTGCCCATATAATCGCGGCCCTCCGCAAGCATGTTGCCCCACGAGGGTGTCGGCGGTTGCACACCGAGGCCCAAGAAGCTCAAGGCGCCCTCGGTGATCAAGATCTGCGCCATCTGGAACGAAACCACGACCATGACCGGGTTGACGACGTTCGGAAAGATATGGCGGGAGAGGATGCATCGCGTGCTCTGACCCAGCGCGCGCGCCGCCTCGACGTACTGCAACTCCCGGATCACGAGCACCCGCGCCCGGATCAGACGTACGTACGGCGGCCACCCGGTGACGATGAAGGTGGCGATGATGTTCGGAACGGTGGGCCCCCACAGGGCGACGACAAACAGCGCCAGCAGAATGAACGGAATGGCGAGATAGAGATCGACTACCCGCATGACCGCGCGGTCGACCCAACCGCCCCGATAGCCCGTCCCCAACCCGACCGCCACACCAACGAACGCGGCGCCCGCAACCGAGACGCCGCTGATGAGGAGGGAGAGCCTCGAGCCGTAGAGGATGCGGCTCCACACGTCGCGCCCCAAATGGTCGGACCCGAGCCAGGCCACGTGCCCGTTGACGACGGTCCCGGGCGGCTCGAGCCGGTACGCGATCGCCTGCCTATACGGGTCCGTCGGGGCGAGCGCCGGCGCGGCCAGGGCGACGATCAGCGTCAGCGTGAGGACCGCCAGCCCGGCGGTGCCCAGTGGGTATCTGAGGAGATACCTCCAGACCGATGGGCCCGCCGATGCCGGTCCTGTCTGCTGCGGGGACATCAGTCGTACCGCACGCGGGGATCCACGACGACGTACAAGAGATCCATGAACGCGTTGATAACGACAAAGATGAGCACCGACAGCAGCACGGCGGTTTGCACGACCGGATAATCCCGCTGGTACACGGCCTGGATCGTCAGGTAGCCCAGGCCCGGCCAGGCGAAGACCGTTTCCGTAATGACGGCGCCGCCGAGCAGGGCGCCGACCTGCAGCCCGATCACCGTGAGCACCGCGATGAGGGCATTGCGCAGCACGTGGCGCCACACGACAATCGCCCCGGGCAGGCCTTTGGCCCGGGCGGTGCGCACGTAGTCCTGCCCCAGGACATCCAGCACCTCCGTCCGTGTGATGCGCACGATGAGGCCCAGCAGAAAAAACGCCAGCGTCACAGACGGCAATATGAGGTTCTGCACGGTGCCGTAGCCGGAGGTCGGCAGCCAGTGCAGCGCCACCGCAAAGACCGTGATCAGCACGAGCCCCAGCCAGTAGTTGGGGGTGGATTGTGCGAGGATCGCAAGCCCCGTGGCGACGGTGCTGGCGGCGGAGTACCGGTGCGTTGCGGATAGCACGCCGATCGGGATGCCGACGAGGACTGCGATCCCGACGGACGAGCCGGCCAGGAGTAGGGTGGCGGGGAACCGGCTCAGCACGTAGGGGACGCTCGGGACCTGCGCCCGGATCGACTGACCCAGGTCTCCCCGCAGCGCGCTCTCCACGAAGATGAGGTACTGCTCCGGCAGCGAACGGTCGAGGCCGAGTTCGTGGCGCTTCGCCGCGACGGCCTGCGGCGTCGCGATGTCTCCGAGCAGCAACTGCGCCGGATCACCAGGCAGGACCCGCAATAGCAGGAAGATGACGATCGACGCCAGCCACAGCACGACCGCTGAGTCGATCACCCGCTGGATCAGGATTCGGCCCATGAGCACCGGACCGGGCAACCGGGGCCCGGGTTGATATCCCGGGCCCCGGCGTGGAGACTATCTGATCGCCGTATCGTGGAAGAAGATGTACTCGTCCGGGCGAACGGTGTACTGCACGCTCCTGTCCGCGCCGAAGATGGAGTTGACGTAATGCAGAAACACCCAGGGTGCATCCGCGACGATCCTTTCCTGCGCCTTATAGTAGATGAGACGGGCTTGATTGTCATCCAGCGTGAAGAGTCCGGCGTCGATGAGTGCGTCCACTTCCGGGTCGTCGTAGGCCATCCATCTCTGATTGAAGGAGGAGTGGAAGCGCAGGCGGAGGAGACTGTCCTCACTCGATGCGCTCTGCGCCGCCAGCCAGATGTCGTACTTGCTCTGGGGGCCCTTGCCGAAGACCTCACTCGAGAGCACGCCCCACTCCGGCGACTCGAAGTCGACCTTCACGCCGACGTCGTTGAAATACCCTGCCACCGCCTCCCCGGTGGCCCGGTCGCCGAGGTATCGTCCCGTCGGGCAGGCGAACCTCAGGGTGAAGTTGCTCGGGTAGCCGGCCTGGGACAGCAGCTCCTTCGCCTTCGCCGGACTGTAGGGATAGGGTTTGAGGTTGGGGTTCGCGAACGGGATCACCGGCGCGAGCGGTGAGTTGGCGACCTGCGCGTGCCCTTGCAAGATGTTCTTGACGATGGCCGCCTTGTCGACCGCGTAGTTCAAGGCTTGACGAACGCGCACGTCCTTCAGCGGTCCCCGGTCTTCCCGCATTCCGATGTACACGCAGCGGGAGGTCACGGATTCCAATACCTTCAATTTCGGCGAGCTACGGACGCGGTCGATCTGATCGACGGGGAGGTTGTTGACGAGCAGCACGTCTCCGGCGAGCAGCGCCGCGGTGCGGGTGCCGTCGTCGGCGATAAGAGAGATATCGATGCCGCCCAACCGCGGCTTCGGCTGCCGCCAGTATTTCTCGTACGGGTGTAGTTTGAGGCTCTGGCTGGGGACGAATTCCTCCACCTGGTATGGACCGGTGCCGGCCGCCTGGGTACTCATCCCCCGTCCAAGCCGCGCGCCCATCTTCGGCGGCATCACGTCCAGCGCGGCGAGGTTGGTGATGATGGCGCGGTCCGGCGCGGTCGTGTGAACTCGGACCGTGGATTCGTCCACCACCTCTACCGCGTCGATGGACGGCGTCAGGTACGCTCGGACGGCCCCGTAGCTCTTCTGGTATACCGTGTCGAGACTGTACTTCACGGCCTCCGCATTCACGACCTCGCCGTTGGCGAAGACCACTCCCTGCCGGATCCGGAACTGAATCGTCTGCTTGTCGGTGCGCTCCCACGATGTCGCGAGCCGTGGAGCGAGCGTCATTCGTCCGGTCGTAAAATCACGAATCAAGAGCTGGTCGTAGATCGTGTCCGCGATGCCGTCGTTCTGGATCGTGTCGGAATAACGCGGGTCCAGGGTGGTGATGGGTGACGAGAGGCCGAATTTGAGGCGTGGGGCGGTGGTCGCCGCACGTGCTGCCGAACGACCGGTCATGAACTGCCACCCGGCGATGCCGGCTCCCAGCGTCGCCGCCTTGCGGATGAAGGCCCGTCGGGTCATCGCTTCACGCGCCCGACGTACGCGCCCACGCGATTGGTCTGTCATAGGTTCCCCCCTCGCATCGGATCGAGTGAGACGATCTACTTCCACACTTCGCTATAGACCCGCAGCCAGTTGCCTCCCATAACCTTCGCTACATCATGATCGGCGTAGCCCCGGGCGAGCAGAGCCAGCGTGAGGTTCCCCCATTTCGCCAAGGAGTTGGCTTCCTGGGGGAAGATCCACGGAAGCGGCGGGTACACCGGCGCCTTGTACGGCCGGTTCACCATCTGGCCGAGTTCCCCGGTCTCCGTCATCATCTCGGCCGGGTCGATCTCCTCCGTCAGGTCCGAGCCGAAGCCGACATGGTCCACGCCCACAAGGTCGACCACATGGTCGACGTGGCGGAGCAGGTCGTCGAGCGTCGCCTCCGCGCGGCCGTCCTCGGTCAGGAGGAAGGGGAGGAGGCAGATGCCGATCACGCCGCCCGTCTTCGCCATCGCCCGGATCAGCTCGTCGCTTGCGCTCCGGGGGTTGTTACGGAGCGCCCGACACGCCGAATGCGAGATGATCACCGGTGCGCGAGACACCTGGGTGGCCTCCAACGCCGTCGCCTCGCCGGCGTGGGACACGTCCACGAGCAGCCCCACCCGGTTCATCTCTTCGATCGCGGCGATGCCGAAGTCGGTGAGGCCGCCCTGCACCCGCTCTTGGCAGCCGTCGCCCAGCAGGCTGCGCTCGTTGTAGGTCACCTGGAGGGTGCGCACGCCCATCCGGTACAGAGGCTCGATGTAGTCGGTGTCGTCTTCGATCATGGCCGGGTCCTGACTGCCGATGATGACGCCCACTTTGCGTTCCGCCTTCGCACGCCGGATGTCGTCGGCGCGCCTGACGAAGATGGCCTGATCGGCCGTATGCGCCACTCGGTGCTCCCACTGACGCACCAGTTTCACGGCGTCCTTGAACGATCTGGCGCCCGCGCCGCCCTGATCGAAGGCGGTGATCCCACCGTCGAAGAGCCTGCGGAGGTACGGCTCATTGAACCGCAGCTTCGAGTGTGGATGCGGGATGTGATCCGTGCACATGCCGTCGATCACGATGGCCTCTGAGTGCACGCGCGCCGCGTGCGCCCGCAGTGTGTCGTCGATGGGGGTGGTTCGTCTCACCATAATCCTGCCTCCTCGATGCGGACTCGTACGGCCGCGTCTTGATCAAACAGGGGCCGGCAGGCCGCAGACCGTCCCTGTTGTTGCGGCTCGGTACCACGCCTCGACGATCGCCAGTCCGTCGAGACCATCGTCACCCGTCGCGGGAGGTGGTGTCCCCGCGGCCAGCGCCCGAACGAAGGCCGTCGCGACGCCGCTGCGCGGCGCGCCCGCGGGATTGAGAGGAGGCGGAGCAAACCGCCAGGATTGCTGCACCGGCTCCGGATCCTCGAGCTGCATCACCACCCCGTCGGCGGCGACCTCATCGGCCACGATGCGCCCACGTTGTCCGGTGATCTCGACGCGCCGAACGCCCGGGCGCATCGCCCAGCTCACGCTGATCACGCCGAGGCAGCCATTGGGGAACCGCAGAGTGCAGACACCCTGGTCTTCCAACGGCGAGTTCTTCTCGACGTGCGACACGCTGCCGGCCACCTCCCGTGGCATCTCGCCGAGCAGCCACACGACGAGATCGGCCATGTGAATGCCGAGATCCATCACCGCGCCGCCGCCCGCCCGGGCGGGGTCGAAAAACCAGTCTGCGTGCGGCGCCCAGTGTTCGGGACCGGCATGGCCGAGAACGGCATGAACCATGCGCGGCGGCCCAATCGTCCCCTGGCGCAGCAAGCGGCGCGTCTCCTGATAGATCGGCTTCAAGCGCCGCTGATATCCGATCATACACATGACCTCCGCCCGGCGCGCCGTCTCCACGATTCGCCGGCCTTCCGCAACCGACGTCGCGATCGGCTTCTCGATCAGCAAATGGCGGCCGGCCTCGGCCGCGGCGGCGGCGACCTCGAAGCGCAGCGCGTTCGGCGTGCTGATGACGACGGCGTCGAGGTGCTCTTCTTCGATCAATCGTCGCCATGCGTCCTCGCCCGTGTAGACGTGCGCAATGCCGTACTGTTCGGCGACGGCCTTCGCACGCGACTTGCCGCGGCTCGCGACGGCCTGGATGCGGGCGTCGGCGAGCGTCGACAATTCGGGGATGTGTTGCTTGGACGCGATCGCGCCGACTCCGATCACCCCGACACGGACCGGCGGTTGCACCGGCGCGCGGTCCTTCGACTTGTCACTCCGCGGTTCCATCCCCGCACCTCCCCCCGTTCCGATGGGTTCTACGTCGACCGCCGCAGGATCAACTGCGGTGGCAGGAGGACCTCCTTCGGATGCCAGTCCGACGGCTGTTTGAGATGTTCGAGCAGGAGGTTTGCGGCGGTCGCGCCGATGTCGGTCACAGGCTGCGCGATGACGGTGAGGGGCGGGTCCGCCGCCTCCGCCAGATACAGATCGTCGAAAATCATCAGGGCGACGTCGTCGGGAATTCGCCGCCCAAGGGCTTTGATCGCGCTGACCGCGCCGATGCCTAGCGTGTTGTTGCCCGCGAAGATGGCGTCCGGCGGGTCGGTGAGCTCCAAGAGACGCCTGGTCGCCGCCACGCCCTGTTCAACGGAGAACCCGGTGACGGCGATGTACTCCGGGACTTCCGGGAGGTTGTGCAGCCGCAAGGCCGTGCGGAATCCTTCCAGCCGCTCGCGGGCGGAAAGGAGTTCCTTCGGGCCCGACACGATCGCGATCTTGCGCCGGCCCCGGCCGGCCAGATGGGCCACGGCTTGAAGCGCGCCGGTGTGATTGTCAACCCGTACGCTGTCGAGTCGATCGCTGCGTGGCCGGTCGACGAGCACGATCGCCGGCACGCGCGAAGCGAGCTCGTCAAAGAAGAACGGCGAGGCGTCGTTCGAGATGATGAGAAACCCGTCGACGCGCTGCCCCTCAAAGAGATGGGCGAAGCGCCGTTCCACATCGACGGAGTGATCGGTGTCGACCACGAAGGCCGCGAGGCCCTGGCTGAATAGCACCCGATTCGCAGTGCGCGCGACGCCCGAAAAGAAGGGGTTCGTGATGTCGGGCACGAGCACGCCGATCGTGAACGTGCGGCGTCTGCGGAGGCTCGTGGCGATGGCGTTTGGACGGTACCCCAGCGCCTTGACGGCGGCGAGTACTTTGCGCCGCGAACGCGACGACACCGACGCCGAACCGCTCAGGACTCGTGATACGGTCGCCGTCGACACCTTCGCCCGAGCCGCAACGTCGTGGATAGTCACCATTCGATGTAAATGATACCACTTTAGGCAGGAATTTCAAGAATGAACTCCGCAATTTATATAGATGTAATCGTTTTATCGAACTTCATTTGCTAACGGGGATAGTAATGGGCGGAGGCGACGAAACTGCGGCGGCCCGAAGGGCGCGCGCGCTTCTCGCGGGCGCTGTCGTCATCGATGGCCTCAATACCTCACCCGTGACGTGGGAGCAGTACAAACGGTTTCGTGCGGGCGGGGTGACGGCAGTCAACCTGACGGCGTCGCCTGTCGACCTCGATCTCGATCGCACGCTGAGCGATCTCGCGCGCATTGTCGGCCAAGTGGCGGCCCTCCAGGATTGCTACCTTCTCGTCACGGACGTTCGAGACATCCACGCGGCGAAGGCGTCGGGCCGGGTCGGTGTGATCCTCGGCCTGCAGAACGCCAAGCCGCTTGATGATCGTCTCGAGCGCGTGTGGGTATTGCACGCCCTGGGCGTCCGGATCATGCAGCTGACCTACAACGAACGGAACTGCATAGGGGACGGGTGCACGGAGCCCACCGACGCAGGATTGAGCAGGTTTGGCGTCGCCGTGGTCCGCGAGATGAATCGCATCGGCATGCTCGTCGACCTGTCGCACTGTGGCGTTCGGACGACGCGCGACGCGATCGATGTGTCGGAACAGCCGGTCGCGATCACCCACGCAAACCCGTCCGCCATCGTCCCAAACCCCAGAAACAAACCCGACGACGTGCTCTGCGCCCTCGCGCAGCGCGGCGGGATGCTGGGGCTTTGTCCGTGGTCCCCGATCAATGCGGCGCCGGAAGGCGGCCGTCCGACCCTCGATGACTGGCTCTCCATGATCGACTACGCGGTCGACCTCATGGGAGTCGATCACGTCGGCATTGGGACGGATCACAGTGCGGACAGCGCGACGAAAGAGGAATGGGAGCGCCTGTTCGGCCGCTCCGGCCGCTACCCGGAGGTGACCGGACACCTCGGTTCGTGGTTCGGCTTCGAAACCCGGTTCGTTGACGGATTTCAATCCATCGACCGCTTGGGGCGTGTCCCCGAGGAGTTGCTTCGGAGAGGGTATGCCGAGGCGGACGTGAGGGGCATCTTGGGCGAGAACTTCCTCCGGCTGTTCTCGTCGGTGTGGCCTGGGCGGACGTGACCCCGAGGCTCGCGAGGACCAGCCGGGACTACACCCGCCGGTAGAACCAGCGCTCGAGATCGCGGGCGCGCACCCGCACCATGGTGGGGCGTCCGTGGAAGCACGAGAACGGATCACGCGCCAGTGAAAGATCACGGAGCAGGGCCGCCATCGCGGGCGGATCCAACCGGTCGCCGGCCCGGATCGCGGTATGGCACGCCGTCGCGATCGCGAGGCGCTCCTCCAGGCCGCGCTCGGCGTGAGGGCCCTGGTCCGCGCGGAGGTCGTGGAGGCACGCGCGCAGGAGCTCGTCGGGGGCACGCGCCGCCGCGATCGCCGGTACGGCGGTCAGGCGGATTGCCGATGGCCCGAACGCCTCCGTGTCGAAGCCGAGCGCGTGCAGGGCGGGACCGAGCTCGCTCAGCACGATCATCTCGGAACGGCTCAACTCGAGCACGGCGGGTACGACCAATCCCTGGGCCTGCACACCCGCGGCGTCACGCTGCTCCAGGAGGCGTTCGTACAGGACGCGCTCGTGCGCCGCGTGCTGATCGATCAGGATCAGGTCCCCGTCTGCATCGCCGACCAGATAGGTGAGCGCCAGTTGTCCGATCAACCGGATCGCCGGCCACCCCTCCGCTCCGGTCGAGGGAGTCCACAGGGTGCCGGGTTCGGCGACGCCAGCGGCCCCGACGGCACCGGGCATCGTCGAAGACCACCCGGGCGGCGAGGGAGCAGCTCCCGGCGCGCGATCGAAATCGGCTGGCCGCTGTGCCGTCTCACCTGCGGTGCGGCCGATTCCCGGGGAGTGAGCTGCGTCGGGTCCAAGAACGTGAGCCAGCGATGTCCCACGTAGCGTCCGGCGGAGCTCTCGAACCACGTCGTCGAAGATCTCCCCGTCCCGGACGAATCGCACCTCGGCTTTGCGGGGATGGACGTTCACGTCCACCTCATTGGGGGGGATCCGCAGGCTCAGGACGGCTACGGGGTACAGATCTTCGGGGATCAGGGTGTGAAATGCGGTGCTGAGCGCACGGGCCAGCAAGGGGCTCCGGACCGGCCGGCCGTTCACGAGGAACCACTGGTGGGAGCGTCTTCGCTGCGCGGCCTGCGGAGTGCCGATCACCCCGGTCACCTCCACCACGCGGCCCGTTGCGCTCATCTCGAGCGTGCGGGACGCCAGTTGCGGGCCCATGACACGCCGCGCCCGGGCACCGAACGGTTCGGCCGGCGCCCAAAGGATTTCGCGCCCGCCGTCGATCAGCTTGAACGCCACGCCGGGCGCGGCCAGGGCGAGCGCCTCGACGGTCTCCACGAGAACCGCGGTCTCGCGGGCGGGGGAGCGTTGAAACTCCTTGCGGGCGGGCGTGTTGAAGAAAAGATCCCGAACGGTCACCGTGGTGCCGTGGCCGCCGGCGGCGGCAGCCACGTCGGAACGGACCCCACCGGTAACCGTGATTCGCGCGGCGGCGTCGCCGGTGCGGGTGCGGCTGATCATCTCGACACGCGCGACGGCGCCGATGCTCGGAAGCGCCTCGCCGCGGAACCCGTACGTCCGAACCCGCGCGAGATCGTCCGCGGACCGGATCTTGCTCGTGGCAAACCGCTCGAACGCGATGGCAAGCTCGTCGGCAGGAATCCCGTCTCCATCGTCCGTGACCCGGATCAGCCGCCGGCCGGCGCCCTCGATCTCGATCGTGATCCTGTGAGCGCCCGCGTCGAGGCTGTTCTCGATGAGCTCCTTGGCCACCGAGGCCGAGCGTTCGATGACCTCGCCGGCCGCGATGCGCTCCGCCGCGGCACGGGGCAGGACCGTGATGGCGGCGTGGTTGGCGCTCACGCGGGCACGGCCGTTCGGACGCCCGGTCGAACTTGAGATTCGGCCACCGGCGTCACGACGCGCCGGAGCGGGGCGTGCCGGGTCGGGGGAACCGCACGATCGTGTGTCCCGCATCGCCTCCCCGCGCAGCCTCGGGGGACGGCGCCGCCGGGGTGTCGAGCAAGGCGCGCAGCCCGGAGAGGAAGTTGAGGGCGTCGAGCGGCGTCATCGTTGCGAGGTCCGCCGACCGCAGCGCGTCCTCGATCGGCGAAGAGAGTGCCAGCGCGAGCTGCTGGGCCCGCGATGGGCCGCGTCGTCCCCGGTCCGGCCTCGAGACCGCCGCGCGCTCCAGGCCCGCCAGGACCTCTCGTGCGCGCCGAATGACGGGGTCCGGGACCCCCGCGAGGCGCGCCACGTGGATGCCGTACGACGAGGCTGCGGCCCCGTCCGCGACCCGGTACAGAAAGGTGATCCGCTGACCGTCCTCGCGGACGAGCACCTGGAGGTTCGCTACCCGGTCCAGCTGGGCGGCAAGCTCGGTGAGCTCGTGATAGTGGGTGGCGAACAGGGTGCGTGCTCCGACGCGGTCGTGCAGGTCCTCCACCACCGCCCACGCCAGACTCATCCCGTCGTACGTACTGGTGCCCCGGCCGACCTCGTCCAGGATCACCAAGCTCCGCGGCGTCGCCTGGGTGAGGATCCTCGCAACCTCGATCATCTCCGACAGGAACGTGCTCCGTCCTGCGGCGAGGTCGTCGGTGGCGCCGACCCGGGTGAAGATGCGATCGACCACGCCGATCTCGGCCTCGCTGGCGGGCACGAAGCTGCCGATCTGGGCGAGGATCACGGCGAGCGCGGCCTGGCGGATGTAGGTGCTCTTGCCACCAAAGTTCGGGCCGGTCACGATCAGGATGTCGCGAGGAGCAGCCCCGCCGGCGCCGAGGGTGAGGTCGTTGGGGACGAACCGCTCGGGCCCGACCGTCTCCTCGACCACGGGATGGCGTCCGCCGCGGATACGGATCACCCGGCCGTCCGTTACTTTGGGCCGCACGTACCCGTACCGAACCGCCGCTTCGGCCAGGGCGGCATAGACGTCGAGTTCCGCCACGGCGCGCGCGGCGGACTGAAGCGCGGCCGTATGCGCCCGCGCTTCGTCTCGCACCGTTCGGAACACGTCGTACTCCCGCGCGACGATGCGCTCCTGGGCCGACAGGATCAGGGTCTCGCGTTCCTTCATCTCCGCCGTGATGTACCGCTCGGCGTTCACCAGCGTGCCCTTTCGGACGTAGCCCTCCGGGACGCTGCGCGCGTGCGTCTTATTGATCTCGATGTAGTAGCCCATGACCTGGTTGTAGCCGACTTTCAAGGTGCGGATTCCCGTGCGCTCTCGCTCGGCCGCCTCGAGGTTGGCCATCCAGTCCCGTGCGGCCTGGCTTCCCGACCGTAGCTCGTCGAGGGCGGCGTCGAAGCCCGGGCGGATCACGCCGCCTTCCTTTGCCGACAGCGGCGGCGCGTCGACGATCGCTCGGCGGAGGAGATCCACGAGCCCGGGCGGCGCGGTCAGAGCTGGGAGGAGCGCCTGCACAGCGGGCGCGGCGGCGGCGCCGGCCGCCGGCGCCACCCGGGGCAGGGCCTCCGCGGTGTCGCGCAGGGCGGCGAGGTCGCGCGGACCACCCGCCTCATGCGCCAGACGGCCCACGAGCCGCTCGAGGTCGCCGAGGGTCCGCAGGCGCGCGCGCAGCGCTTCCCGCGCCTCGCCGCCGCTGATCAGCGCGTCGACGGCGTCCTGCCGCGCCGCGATGGCGGTGACGTCCGCGAGCGGCTGCGAGAGCCAGCGGCGGAGCAAGCGGCCGCCCATCGGCGTTTCCGTGAGGTCGAGCACGTCGAGGAGCGTCTGAGACGTTTTGCCGTCGCGCGTCGCGCGCCACAACCCGAGCGCCCGGCGGGTGACCTCGTCCAGCACGAGCCCTTCGTGTGGAGGGATGAGCCGGACCCCGCGCAGGTGCGGCAGAGGTCCCTTCTGGGTGTCTCGAAGGTACTGGATGAGCGCACCGGCCGCCGCGGTCGCAAGCGGCGTCCCGCCCAGGTCGAAGGCGTCGAGGGATGCAACGTCGAGATACTCGCGCAACGCCTGCTCTCCGATGGACGGATCGAACCGCCATGCCTCGTACGGCGTGGTCGTCGCATCCTCCATCGCGTAGGCGTCGTCGCTCGCCCCGTCGGGGACGAGCACCTCCCGCGGCCGCCAGCGGGCAAGCACGTCATCGAGCCGCACCGGGGAGGCGCCCTCCGTTGCGAGGAATTCTCCCGTGGAGAGATCGGCCAGCGCGAGGCCCCACGCGCCGCCGCTTACCGTGGCGGCGGCGAGGAAGTTGTTCTCGCGCGCGGTCAGCAGGTCGTCCTCGATCACCGTCCCGGGCGTGACCACGCGAACGACTTCCCGCCGTACGAGGTGCTTGGCACGCGCCGGATCCTCGACCTGGTCGCAAATCGCGACCCGGTGCCCGGCGTCGATGAGCCGGCGCAGATATGTGCGCAACGCGTGGTGCGGAATCCCGCACATCGGGATGCGCTGTCCCTTCGCAACGGGACGGCTCGTCAGGGTCAGGCCCAGTTCGCGGGCGACCACGTGCGCGTCCTCGAAAAA
The DNA here is from genome assembly GCA_035622635.1 of bacterium. Classification (GTDB taxonomy): domain Bacteria; phylum Sysuimicrobiota; class Sysuimicrobiia; order Sysuimicrobiales; family Segetimicrobiaceae; genus JAJPIA01. The sequence goes on from DASPUZ010000171.1 coordinate 16,135, forward strand.
CGCCTCGAAGAAGTCGCCGAGCCGGAAGAGGAGAATCGCGTGCGGATGCCCGTTCTTCAGCGCCTGATACTGGCGCATCATTGGCGTGAGCTCACTCATCTTCCGGTCGTGTTCGCCGCCCGGCCGCGGGGTCCTGTCGCCGCCGGGGCACGCGTCGAGGAGGTTTGTGCGGTTCGGCGCGGTGCGGGAGGCAGGCGTCCCCCCGGCGAACACAACGGCACTATGACGACACCCGAAGCCCAACCGCCGAAACGGCGAAGGCGGCGCGGCGGCCGGCGCCGGGCATCACCCGCGCCCCTCGAGACGCGAGGGGCGTCGTCCTCGCGCCAGGTCGTGACGCCGCCACGACGAGGCGCTACAGCGGCGCTGCCGGCGTTGCCGGTCGCGCCGGAACCGATGGACGGTGCTCCGGAGACGACTGCGGCCGTTGCGGCCGCCGCCGGCGAGGAGGCGTGGGAGCGAACGCACCTGGAACAGATCATGTTCGATCTGGCGCGGGCGCACGCTGCGGAGGCAGAGCGGTGCGCCCGCGGGCCGACCCCCGACCGGCAGGGAGAGCGCACGAATTCGCTCGTCGCGATCCTGATGTCGTACTTCGCGCTGGAGGCGTTCATCAGCATGGTCGGTGCCGACCGGCTTGGAAGTCGGTATCGTCACTATGACCGGATGACGCCGGAAGGCAAGTGGGTCGAGGTTACGCGTCTGGCAAGCAAGACTGGCAGGACGTTCGCTGAGGGTGGTGAGGAGACGCGGGCGCTCTCGGCGCTTCGCTCGTGGCGGAACATGCTCACCCATTACAAGGGAGAGTATGAGGAGCTCGAGCCGTCCGAGCGCGGGCAAGAGACGCGGACCGACGCGCTGCTTTCGGCCATGAACGCGGCACGGGCCGTGGAGATTGCCCGAACCATGTATCGGAAGTTCTACGAGTTTGACCGGCGCTCGGCGCCGCGACAGCTCATCTGGCTCGACGACCGTCCTCACCGGCGCCATCGCGCACCGACGGACGAGGCGAGGGGAGGTGCTGCGGAGGCGCTCCAGTCCGGCCGCACGCGTGCGCCGCAGGTCGCACCCGACGCTGGAACGAGGGGAAGGGGGTCGCTTGCCGGCGGGCGAGAGCTTCCGAACCTCGTTTTGGAATCTCTTGCGGCTCCCGTCGCCGCGCCGGTAGGAACGGAGGTGCCGCGCAGGCGTCGCCGCGGTCGCAGGGGCGGGCGCCGAGCCGCGCCGTAGCGCGTGCACGACCCGACCCGCGCGCTGTTTCCGGGGCCGTGCCTGGCGTCGAGCAGGGACGCGCATGGACCCTGAGCCGCCCCTTTTGGTGATCGCCGGGCCCACTGCGGTCGGCAAGACGGCCGTGGCGCTGGCAGTTGCACGCCGTGCATCGGGGGAGATCGTCTCCGCCGACTCGCGCACCGTATACCGGGGTCTGGACATCGGGACCTCCAAGCCGTCCCCCGCGGATCTCGAGGCTGTCCCGCACCACCTCATCGATGTTGCGGACCCTGGCGACATCTTCACGCTCGCAGACTACCAGCGCCTCGCCGCGGCGCGGGTCGCGGAGATCTGCCGTCGTGGGCGGATGGCGCTGCTCGTGGGCGGCACAGGCCTGTACATCCGCGCCGTGGTGGACGGGCTCTCGATTCCGGTCGCCAAACCGGACTGGGTTCTGCGGGCGCACCTCGAGGAAGAGGAGCGTCTCGGCGGCGCTGGCACTCTGCATCGTCGTCTGGCGGTCGTGGATGCGGATGCCGCGGCGCGAATCCATCCCCACAATGTGCGGCGTGTGATTCGCGCTCTCGAAGTTTACCACCGCACCGGCATGCCCATCTCCGCGCTGCAGCGCGGCGTTCCCCCTCGTCTTGCCCCGGCAGCGGACGGTTCGGGGCAGGCGCGGTGCGCAGGTCCGGTCCCATCGGCGCAGCACGTCCCTCGGCGCACCGTGATGGTCGCGCTGACGTTGGATCGAGGCATCCTCTACGAGAGGATCGACCGGCGCATCGACGAGCAGCTCGCTTCCGGGTTGATCGATGAGGTCCGCCGACTGCTCGACCTGGGATACTCGCCGGACCTGCCGTCGCTCCAAGGCCTGGGGTACAAGGAGCTTGTTCCCTACGTGGCCGGGCGAATGACACTCGGCGAGGCCATAGCCCGCCTGCGGCGCGACACGCGCCGATATGCAAAGCGGCAGTGGACGTGGTTCCGGGCCGATGCCCGCTACCGATGGATCGACGCCGGTCGCCCGCCGGAGGTAGTCGCCGCAGAGATTTCTGCTATGATGGAACGAGAAAGTCCGTCGACTACATGACGAACGTGTTCGGAGGCGTGATGCGAATCGCGCGACGCATGCAGAAGGTCCCGCCGTATCTCTTCGCCGACCTCGACCGCCAGCGGGCGGCGCTCAAGGCACGGGGCGTGGACGTGATCAGCCTCGCCGTGGGCGACCCCGACTTGCCGACTCCCGATCACATCATCGATGCGCTCGCGCGGGCCGCGCGGGACCCGGCGGCGCACCAGTACCCTCCATACGAGGGGACGCGGGAGTACCGGCGGGCGGTCGCGGATTGGTACGCCAGGCGGTTCGGCGTGGCGCTCGACCCGGACACGGAAGTGCTGGCGTTGATCGGCTCGAAGGAAGGGCTGGCGCACGTGCCGTGGGTTTTCGTAGATCCTGGGGACGTGGTGCTCGTGAGCGACCCCGGATATCCGGTCTACGGAACGGCGACCATCATGGCAGAGGGTGAACCGTATTCGGTGCCAACGAGCCGGGAACGGGGATGGATTCCAGATCTGGGCGCCATTCCGCCGGAGGTGGCGCGGCGTGCCAGGGTGATGTTTCTCAACTATCCGAACAACCCGACCGCCGGCACCGCCGATCTGGACTTTTTCTCGGATGTCGTTGAGTTCGCGAAGCGTTGGGACGTGCTCGTTGTTCATGACAACACCTACTCCGAAATCGCGTACGACGGGTACCGGCCGCCGAGTTTCCTCCAGGTGCCGGGTGCCAAGGATGTAGGCATCGAGATGCACTCCTTGAGCAAGACATACTGCATGACCGGGTGGCGTCTCGGATTCGCGGTCGGCAACCGGGACGCGATTCAGGCGCTCGGGGCGCTCAAGACCAACATCGATAGTGGGCAGTTCGTCGCCATTCAAGCCGCGGGCGTGGCCGCGCTGACGGGGCCGGATGCGCCTACCCGTGCGCGTGTGGCCACGTGGCAGAAGCGGCGCGACATGGTCGTTGGCGGTCTTCGCCGGCTCGGCCTCGATGTGGATGCGCCGCGGGCCACGTTCTACCTATGGGTGCCGGTGCCGGCGGGATACGACTCGGTCGGGTTCACCGCTCACCTGCTCGATCGCGCCGGCGTCGCCGTGACGCCCGGCACAGGATACGGGGCGAAGGGCGAAGGATACGTTCGATTCTCGCTGACGGTGCCCGACGAGCGGTTCACCGAGGCGATCCGCCGGATTGGGACTGCACTGGGCGAGGTTTCTCAAGATCGTCCGGTCGAACCGTCGGGTCGTCGGTAGCGTCACCACGCGAACCACCAGCGGCCCCCTCGGACACAAATTGCATCGCGGTCTCGGCGACCGGGAATCGTCCATCCGGCCGGACACGGTAGACCTCCTCGAAGACGGGCGGGAACGCGCCGTTCTGGTCGGCCTCGCCGAGCGCAGCGGAGGCGACGGGGCCGAGGCCGTTCAGGAACTGGCGCGACTGGCAGAGACTGCCGGCGCAGTCGTCACCGATGTCATTGTTCAGCGGCGCGCCCGTCCGGATCCGGCGACCTGGGTGGGCGCTGGCAAGGTCGAGGAAATTCGAGCCAGGGCGCGAATAGCCGGCGCGGCGACCGTGATCTTTGACCACGAGCTGTCGCCGGCCCAGCAACGCAACCTCGAGAAGGCCCTGGAGACCAAGGTGCTGGACCGCACGGCCCTCGTCCTCGACATCTTCGCCCAGCGCGCTCATACCCACGAGGGGCGTCTGCAGGTGGAGTTGGCGCAGATGACCTACCTGCTCCCACGGCTGGCCGGAAGGGGCGTACTGCTGTCTCGCTTGGGCGGAGGCATCGGGACCCGCGGCCCCGGCGAAACGAAGCTCGAAGTGGATCGCCGGCGAATCCGGACCCGAATCACCGATCTGCGCGAGGAGATCGGGGCGCTGGGCCGACACCGTCACCAACAGAGGCAGTCGAGGCGAGACGCCGCGATGCCCGTGGTGGCGATCGTTGGCTACACGAACGCGGGCAAGTCGACACTGCTGAACACGCTGACGAATGCGGGCGTCTACACGGCCGACAAGCTGTTTGCCACGCTGGATCCGACGACGCGCCGCGTGCTACTGCCGAATCGGCAGCCGATCCTGCTGGTGGACACCGTCGGGTTCATCCAAAAGCTGCCGCATGACCTGGTCGCGGCATTCCGTGCAACCCTCGAGGAGGTCACGGAGGCGGACGTGCTGGTTCACGTGATCGACGCGAGCCATCCGCGTTGGATGGACCAGCGAGTGGCGGTCGAGCAGGTCCTCCGGGAGCTCGGGGCGGACGGGCGGCCCACCGTGATCGCGCTCAACAAGGCGGATCTCCTCGTCTCGGAGGCGTTGCGCGATGTCGTGGCCGAGGTGCCTGCCGGGGTTCCGATCTCCGCACTCCGCGGCGTGGGATTGCGGAACTTGCTCCGGGCGATCGCGCGGCAGCTTCCGGATCGGTTGACCCGAGTGCGCCTGCTCGTGCCGCATGCGGAAGGCGGAGCCATTGCCGCTGTCTACGAGGGCGGACGGGTCGTCAGACGCGAGGACCGGGCCGAAGGGGTTGCGCTGGACGCCGAGATCCCGTCGGCGATGGCCCGCCGCCTCCGGCGCTACCTGATCGAGTCGCCGCCGCGCGGCGCGCGGTGATCGCAGCCCCCAGCTACGGAAGGCGGCGAATCAGGGCGATGGCCTTTCCCAGGATCATCACGTCCCGTGTGATAATAGGCGACATCGTGCTGTTCTCGGGCTGGAGCCTGACGTGATCACGCTCCCGGAAAAAGCGCTTGACGGTCGCCTCGTCGCCGACCATCGCGGCCACGATCTCGCCGCTGTTCGCGGTGGCCTGCTGGCGTATCACGAGATAGTCTCCGTTCTGGATGCCGGCCTCGATCATGCTGTCGCCGCGAACCCGCAGAATAAAGGACGCATCCTCACGCACGAAGTCCCTGGGGAGCGGAAACACGTCCTCGACATTCTCCTCCGCGAAGATCGGCTGCCCGGCGGCAATGCGGCCGAGCACGGGCACGTTCACGACGCGCTTGGGCGGCTGGCTCGCGCCGTCCTTGAGAATCTCGATCGCGCGCGGCTTGCTCGGGTCCCGATGAATGAATCCTTTCTTCTCCAGCGCGGCGAGATGACTGTGCACGGTAGAACTGCTCGTTAGGCCGAGCGCGGCTCCGATTTCCCGAACAGACGGCGGGTAGCCCCGCTGCTGCATGCTATCGAGGACGTAGGTCAGGATTTCCCGTTGGCGTTTCGTCAGTCCCTTACCCACGTATGCTCCCCCCGTTCCGCGATGTTTGAGCGCATCGGATTATAGCACACCGAAAAGTGCAAATGCAAACACGTGTTCGCGGTCGGGCGCGCAGCGAGCAGATGCGTATCCGTCCCCGAGTATCACTCCCGGCGACTCGGGACCACCAGCTTAGAAGTTAGCCCCGCCGTCGACGACGATGACTTGCCCGGTGATGAAATTATCGGCGGTCGCCAGCGCGAGCGCGATGTGCGCGATGTCGTCGGGGCGGCCGATGCGTTTCGACAGGAACCCTGGGATGCGCGACGCGTTCTGCGTCTCCCGCCCGGCATGCCACCTCGTGTCGATGAGACCGGGTGCAATCGCGTTGACGGTGATGCGCGGCGCGAGCGCGCGCGCGAGTGAACGCGTCATCGTGTGGATCGCGCCCTTGCTTGCGGCGTAAGCGATGGAGCTCCCGGCCCCGCTGATCGCGGCGACGGAGCCGATGTTGATGATGCGTCCCTCGTTCATCACCTTTGCCGCCGCGCGGGACACGAAGAACGTGCCCTTGACGTTCACGGCCAGGATCCGGTCCCACATGTCCTCCGTCAGGCCGTCGAGATCAGTACGGTCCACGAACTTCGTGGTGCCGGCATTGTTGACGAGGACGTCGAGGCGTCCAAACTCGCGAAAGACGCTCGTCATCATCGACTCGACCTCGCTCAGCCTCGCCACGTCGGCTCGTACGGCCAGTGCCCGTCCGCCTTCTGCGCGGATCAACGCCGCCGTTTCCTCCGCGTCGGCTTCCGACCGGCTGTAATTGATCACAACGGCCGCACCGCTGGCGGCAAGCGCGCGTGTGATGGCGCGCCCGATGCCGGTGCCGCCGCCGGTCACCAGGGCGATTCGGCCCTCTAATGCGTGATTCATGCCTCACAAGATACGGGGCTCGGACTCGACGTCCTGCTGCCGCGCCGTCGGCCGCAGGAGTCGGCGGCGGCACCGGACGAAACCCGTGATCCCGGGGAATCGTACAATTAAGAGGTTTCTACGGCGGGGGACGGTGGAACGGCCGGCGTCGAGGGTTGGAGGCGAAGCGGCATGCGCCAGGCGTTTGGTCTCACGGACGAGGATCTCCGGTTCGTCGCCGACACGGTGGGGTGGCGCCCGGGCGATCCCATGGACGCCCCCAGCGTCCTGCGGGCGCGCGAGGATCTCCTCGATGTGATGCTGGAGGACGATCGTCTGGTGGCGCGCCTGCTCGGCGACGAGGACGTGCTGCTCCGGGTGTCGCCGCGGTTTGTGTTCGCGGTGCTGCTGCGGCGCGTGATGTGCGATCTTCACGCCCACCCGTACACCTTGGAGCGCAGATCAGCGGAGACGGTCGCGGTCTTCGACGCCCCGCGCGTGCGACGCTTTATCGCGGAGCCGGGGATGTGGGACTATCTCGTCGGCTTGCTGACGTCGTTCGTGCGGAACGAGTCCGTGAGCATGGTCGTCCGGCGGGGCGACCGGATCGTGCGGCGCCGGTTCAGCACGTCGAGCCTGGAGGACATGATGGTCCTCGCGGATCTCGTCGACCGCGCCGATCTGCCGTGGTTGTTCCGGCGCATCGCGGACATCGCGTTGTTCCGGAGCGGCGTCTTTCCCGAGTCTCTCCGGTGGGCGCGGACGCAACGCGGACCGGCGGCACGGATCCGCGTGCTCCCGCCGACACTCGAAACGTACGAAGAGCACGGCCGCCGGTTCTACCGCCTGGCCGCGTCACAGCCCCAGGTTGGGGAGGAGGGGCGCGTGCTCGAGGTGCTGGCAGAGGAGTTCGCCACTGCCCGGAAGTCGCTCGAGATCCTGTCGGATCGGTACCTGAGATGGACGCGGGTCCGTTGGCTCGAGGCGCCGGGCACGTAGTCCGGTCAGCCGAGCCTGTGCATCCACAGCAGTGAGACCGCGACGGTTGTGGCGAACAGGGCCGCGACGCCGAGTGATGCAGGACCGCTGATCTCAACCGGACGCCACTCCCATCCGATCAGGCGTCCAAGGCGCGTGTAGACGCGTTTGAGATCGTCCCCTGTCGTGACCCGCTGGTACGTCCCGCCGGTCATTCGAGCGATCTCTTTGAGGGTTTCCTCGTCCAGCTGCACGTACATGCTGTGCCCGCTGAGCTCCATAAATGTTCCCTCCGGGCGGCCGAGTCCGATCGTGTAGACCTTGACATTGAGTCGCTTGGCCACCATAGCCGCCTGTTCGGGCGGTACACCTCGGTTGCTTTGGCCGTCGCTGAGGAGCACCACGACCGCAGGCGGGAGACGTTCCGCATCGACGGTCGGTCTGGAGGGGAGCGCGGGAGTCGCATATGGGTTCGACAGGTCGATCAAGCGCGGACGGCCGGGCAGGGCGTAGACCGCTTCGAGCAGTCCGTCGCCGATGGCCGTCGCGAACTCGACCTGCAGGCTGTTGATCGACTGGACGACTTGATCATGATCGGCGGTCGGAGGAGTGATCAGCGTGGCGTAGCTGCTGAACGACACCAATCCGACCCTCGTGCCTCTGGGCAGCGCCCGCACAAACTTCACCGCCGCCGCCTTCGCGGCGTCCAGTCGCGTCGGGACGACGTCCGTCGCCCGCATGCTGCGGCTGATATCGATGCTCAGCATGACCACCGTGCGATTGTCTGGCAAGGGGAGGGCGGCGGTGGGCCGCGCTGCCGTGAAGATGATCGCGCAGAGAGTCGTGAGGTAGAAGATCGCGGGCACATGACGGCGCCAGCGCCCGCTCACCGCGACCGCCTCGGCGACGAGATCGAGGCTTGAGTACCTCAGCCGCTCCCGCGACCGGCGGCGCAGCATCCACACGTACGTGCAGAGCAGTATCGGCACGAGCCCGTACAGCAGCAATCCGGCTGGCCATAGGAAGCCCACGGCGATCCCCCGCGACAGTCGACCCCAGGCTGCTCGCCCAGATGATTCCCGCGAGGTTCGCCGGCCAGGCTGAAAATCCTCGTGCTTCGTCCCGCGGGGCCCCTCGGCGCGGGCCCGATGGCGCAGGTCAGGCGCCTTCGGGGCTGAGGCGTGGACGTAGTGACCCGATCCCCGCGCTGGTGACCCTTCGGACCGCGGTCGCAAGCACCTTCATCGCTTCGGCGGTACGGCCGGCGTGGGTGTAGAGGGCGATGGCCATGAGGAGGGAGGAGTCCGCTTTCGTGACATCCCCCCGTGCGGTGTACAAGCGCCCCAGCGCTTCCCGTGCCTCCGCTTCCAAAACGGGGTTGGGCACTTCGGCGGCGGCTTCGGTGGCGGCGAGCAAGGTCACCTCGGCCTCGTCGAGCCGGCCGCGCCGCTCGAGCAGGGCGCCCCGCGCCGTGGCCAGGCACGCCTTTGGAAAAGGCTGCAGGTCCGGCAGGTCGACCGAGGTCGCCTCGAGCCCGCGCTCGATGTCTCCGAGACGGAGCCAGATCTGCCCGATCGCGCCGCTTGCCGTCGCTGCAATGTCATAGTAGCCCTGCGCCCTGGCGCGCGCCGACACGCCGGAGAGCAACTCCATCGCGGTCGGTACGTCACCCGACCGTTCGAGGATCATGCCTTCGTAGAGCGCAGCCTTCATGGACAGGCCCGGTATCCCGGTCTGCTGCGCGCTCGACGCCAACTGGCGGAACGCCTCGGCCGACGTATCGAGCCCGCTGTTCGCTTCGGCCCACGCCTGCAGGAGTTCGGCCTCGAGCACGAGGCCCGCGGATGCACCGTGCACGATAATCGCGTCCCAGAGGCGCGCGGCCATGAGCGCGTCGGTCACCCGGCTCTGGATCATGAGCGTCCATCCCAAATTGATGACCCGACGTCCCCAGGTGGACTCGGAGACATCGTCGTCGACCCCTACGCCGAGACGGCGGGCGATGAGAATGACGCGCGAAAGCGGCAGGCGGTACCGGTCGCTTCGTTCGACCCGGCTGAGTGACGCGGCGCTCAAGCCTGGCACGGCGACGTCCACGAGGCGGAGGCCGCGCGCCAGCCGTACGCGCTGGAACCGTGCGCCTCGGACCCACACGAGGACCGCGCCGACGGCGAAGCACCAGTGAAGCCCGCGGGTGACCTCGGGTGTCATTCCAGGGACGTGCGTCAACATATCTGTTTCCTATCCTAGTATGCGCGGACGGCCGCGACGGAAGATTGGAGGAACTCTTTCGGACATTTCTCGGACATTGCCACATGACTATTCTGTGCGTGGTCGTCGCCTCGGACGTCCCTGAGAGGTATCGTTGTCGCCGAGGCGCCGGGCGCCATGCGGACGGAGCGATTTGCCGGGACATTCTCGCAGAAACTGGTGCAAATCTATGCGGATTCGAGGAGGCTGGCGGCGCTCGGGCGCAGGTTTGCCAGCAAACCGACGCCCTGACCTTGTGGGCACACCGGCTGCCTCCGAGCGTGACCCGCGGCGCGAATGCCGGGCTTCCTACCGGAGCTCCTGAAAACTGACTCCCTCTTTGCGTTTTCAATGCGGCTGTTATCGTGATGCGGGGATGTCCAACAGGTTTGGCGCCGCGCAACGAAGCAGGTTCGGCGCCTGCCGCCGGACCTAGCCCGCGTCTACCGGTCTTGTCACGTCTGTCCCCTTCACTCCGGTTCTCCCGAGCGGCGGGGTGCCGGGATGATGATCGAACAGTCTGCGCGGGGTCCACGGCAGGGATTACGGGCCGGAGTCGTGTCCGCCGCGGCTGCTTCTTGCGCCTGTCGCCGGCTGTCGGGCATCCCGGGATCGGCATGCAACGACCTCCGCACCGGGATGAGGGGGGTGACCCGTGGCCTCGGTACCGCTTTGGCTCGCGCACCGCGTTCGACAGGCACGCCTGAAGGCCGGGCTGACGCAAGTGCAGCTCGCCGGAAAGGAGGTGGCCGCTCGAACGATCTCTCGCATTGAACGGGGATATGTCCGTCCGTCCGTGCGAGTACTTTCTCATATCGCGCAACGAGTCGGACGCCCGCTGCGGTACTTCGTGGACGACGCCATGCTGGACGAGTCCGAGGTGGATTACTTGCTAGCCCGCGCAGGACTCCGGCAACTCGCCGGCGATCGGGAGAGCGCCGAGCGTCTCGCCGCATCCGCGGTCGACCTGGCAACGGCCACCGGCGACCAGGCGCGTCTGGCGCTCGCGCGTCTGGAGTTGCTCAGCATTCGCGTGAGCGTGCGCCGAAGCCCCGAGGTTGAGGCTGAGCTTGCCTCGGCACAGGTCGAGGCGGCGCGGTTCGGGCACGCTGAAGCTGTGGCCAGAAGCTACCTTGCGGTCGCCGCGACGCTCGAGAACGACGGGTTGGACGCACGGGCACAAGCAGCTCTTGACGCCGGCTTGGGGGTTCTGGATGGTCGGTGGCCCGAGATCGGCGTGCTGTTCGTCGCAGCCCTCATCCGGTTGGCGGCGACCTCGTCCGGGGACGTGCGGACGCTCGGCCGCCGCCTGAACGCATTGGGGCGCGCCTGCGATGCCCGGAGCATCGTTGACGCGTATGAGACCAGGGCGGAGCGCGCACATGCTTCGGGCGATACGCGACAGGCGCTCGAGGCCGCGCGACACGCCCTGGCCTTCCGACGGGCGATCGCCGCAAAGGCGGACGAAGCGGGAGCGCGCTACCAGCTGGCTCATCTCGCCCGCCGGTCCGGCCGGGTCGACGAGGCCGCAGCCGAGCTCACGACCGCGTGCGCACTGGCGCGAGACGCTGGTGACCATCTGACGGAGGTGCAGAGTCTGATCAGCCTCTGCGGGTTGCATACCGCCGCGGGCAGGGCCGGTCAGGCCACCCAGGCCCTCGAGGAAGCGCGCGCCGCGTTTCTGCGGATGGCCGAGGTCGGGTTGCTGCGGTACGGGACGCTCCGACGAGCCACCTCAGGCCTGGAGCCAGGCCGGATGCACCTCGATGCGGAGGCGACGGCGGTCGCCGACAAGAACGGGGGCGCACGGGTGACGGCGGGTTGGCTCGATGCGCCGCCAGATGATCCTGGAACGCAGAGACGGTCGTGAAGACGCCACGCCTCGGGCGCTCGGCCTCCGTGGAGTACGCCGTCCACGGGGTCGAGAGTCCGGCGTCCTGTAACGGTTGTGTGAGTTCTCACCTGGCAACGACGGCCAGGGCAGGGCCGGGCAACGCGCAAGCCGAAAGCGCGCGCGGGAGGTGACCAGACGTGGACGAGTTCTCCGGTCGGGCCGAGCGCCCGGCGCCGTCGCTCACTGATATGGGACGCTACGTCGTCGAAGAATGGGCGGAAGAGTACCGGGAGGGACACCTGAGCCGCCGGGAGTTACTCCGGAGAATCGGAGTGTTTTCGGGCGGTGCCGCGCTGGCTGGCGCGGTGCTCGCGAGCATAGGCATCCACGCGTCCGCCGAGGAGCTCGCCACAGCCGCCGTGGCCCCGGTGCCCCCTTCACTCCTGGCGCAGGCGCCCATGGTCCGGCCCGACGATCCATCCATACGCGCCCAAATGATCACGTATCCGTCGGGAAGCGCGTCGGTCACAGGGTACTTGGTCCAACCGGCCGGCAAGCCCATGGCCCCGGGCGTCCTCGTAACCCACGAGAACCGCGGTCTGTTGGAGCACCACATGGACGTCGCAAGACGCGTGGCCAAGCTCGGCTACGTGGCGCTTGCGCCGGACCTCGCGTCGCCCATCGGCGGGACCGCCAAGTATCAGGACCTGGCCCAGGTGACCGCGTTTCTTGGCCAGACGCCGCCGGAGCAACTCGTAGCAATGCTGGACGCTGGCGTGCGCCATCTGCAGAGCCTGGCGTCGGTGCGGCGGGACCGGGTCGGTGCGGTGGGTTTTTGCTTCGGAGGCGGATTGACGTGGCGGCTCGCCATGCAAAACGCCGAGCTCAAAGCGGTGGTGCCGTTCTACGGACCCAATCCGCCGTCGCTTGACGGCGTGGCTCACATCCGGGCGGCGGTGCTCGCTTTCTACGGTGCCCTCGACGAGCGTGTGGACGCCGGGATTCCCGCGATGCGCGCCGCGTTGCAACAGGCCCGCGTAACTTACGAGATGGTCGTGGAGCCAAACGCGCGCCATGCGTTTTTCAACGACACCGGCCCGAGCTACAACGCCGCGGCGGCGGCCGATGCGTGGACTAAGACCGTGGCGTGGTTCGCGAAGTATCTCGGCACCTGACCCGGCGTCCCGGCCGCAAGACAAGAGGGCATGGGCGATCCGCCTGAGCGCGGCGTGGCGGCGCTGGCGTTTTGCGGTGGACGACGGGATGCCTCGCCCCCCGGATCGGCCTCGAAGGTCCCAGGGGCACAACTGAAGAATCGGAGTCGGTGGGCCATGCTCGTTGGCGGGGGGCCTTGGAGGCGACGATGGTGGCGATTGCTCGAGTGTTCGTAGCCGTGTGCATCGTGCTCGCCATCGCAGGCATCGCCCGGGCGCAGCTGGCTGCCGACGATTTTCTCGTCGTGCCTGGGGACCGGATCGGGACGCTCCGAGTCGGCATGCCCCTCAGCGACGCGGAGTCACGCATGGGCGAGCCCAAGTCCACGTTCCAGGCCGAGAATAGTCAGGGCACGATTGAGACGTGGTTTGCGACCATTCGCAACCGCGACGGCACGCAATCGATGGGGAGCACGGGAGGACTGTACGCAGTAGTGGACTCTTCTGGAACGATTCGGCAGGCGGGGGTGCATTACGATTCCCGCTTCGTCACATCTTCGGGACTCCACACGGGGGTGTCGGAGACGGAGGTACGAACGGTGCAGGGAGAGCCGTCGGTCGTCTACCAGCATCAGGGATATCACGAGCTGGCGTACGCGGCTCTCGGAATCACGTTCTCCGTGGTCGACGACCCGAAGCTTCGAGGATATCGGAGCGTCTACGAAATCGCCGTCTACTCACCCCAGCGCTGACAGCGACCCCGGTGCGCCTGCTCACTCGGACGGTTCATCGTGCACGCGCGTGAGCGCCGATCGGTGAGTCGAGTGTCCTTCGACGCTAGCCCCCGTGCATGAACGACGGGTAGAGTGTCATTCCGCCGTCCACAAACACCGTGGTGCCCGTCACGTAGCTCGCGACGTCGGAGGCGAGCACGACCACCATCTTGGCGATCTCGTCCGGCTGCCCCATACGCGCCATGGGGATCTTGCGGATCAAGTCGGCGCGCGTCGCGGGGTCGCTCCACACGGCCGCGTTGATCGGCGTCTGGATCGCGCCCGGGGCGATGGCGACGACACGGACTTCGTGTGGTGCCGCTTCCTGGGCAAGCGTTTTGGTGAGCATGCTGAGCGCGGCTTTGCTCGCCGTGTACGCGGCATACCCGGTCCACGGGATGAGTTCGTGCACGGACGTGAGGTTGACCACGACCCCCGCGCGCTGCGGAACCATGCGCCGCAGGGCTTCACGCGCACATGCGTAGGCGCCCTCGAGGTTGATCGTCAGAACCCTGCGCCACGCGTCAGGGGGGTAGTCCCACCCGGCAGCGCGCGGTCCGTCGATGCCGGCGTTGTTGACGAGGATGTCCACGCCACCCCACAAGCGGTCCAGGGCGGCAAACATCCGCTCTACCTGAGACAGCTCGGACACATCCGCCGCGATAGCCAGCGCGTCGCCTCCCGTGCCCTTGATGCGCGCGACCACCTGCTCGGCGGCCTCGGGGTGGACGACGTAGTTCACGCAGACGCGGGCGCCGGCGTCTGCGAGCGCGATCGCGATCGCCTCGCCGATACCGGAGTTCCCGCCGGTGACTACCGCCCGCTTGTTCTCAAGGCGAATCTGCACGCGCCATCCCTCCTGAGGTCCACGTGATGTCGTGCTCGTGCGGTTCTTGTGGCAGTTCGGCTCGCACCCTTGGGTCCCTCCTGTTCTGCCGACTCCGCCGCGGGTCGCAGGAGCCGAGGGTGCGCGGGGTCGAAGATACTCAATAGTTGAGTTGAGCTCTCGTCGCCCATCAACAGGGACGCCCCAGGCGACCTCCTGACCGGATGGATCTTTGCGTCCTGAACGATTGGACGCGTGCCACAGACGTTATGGACGCCATCGACGGCCTTCCACTCCCACAGCGCTACTGGGCGATTCTTACGATCGCCATCGCAGTGGCGATGGCGGTGCTCGACAGCGCCATCGCCAATATCGCGCTGCCGACCATTTCCAGAGATCTCGGGGCGAGCCCCGCGGCTTCGATCTGGGTGGTGAACGCGTACCAGCTCACGCTCACGATCTCCCTGTTGCCGTTCTCGTCGCTCGGGGACATCTTCGGCTACCGCCGCGTGTACTGGAGCGGCCTCGTCCTGTTCACGCTCGCGTCGCTCGCGTGCGCGATGTCGCATTCGCTCATGTCGCTGACGGCGGCCCGCGTGCTTCAGGGATTCGGCGCCGCCGGCATCACGAGCGTCAACACCGCGCTGGTTCGCTTCATCTATCCGCGGCAACTGCTCGGCCGGGGCATGGGTATCAACGCGCTCGTCGTGGCGACGGCCTCGGCGGCGGGTCCGACCATCGCGGCTGGGATCCTGTCGGTTGCGTCGTGGCAATGGCTCTTCATGGTCAACGTTCCCCTCGGTGCGCTCGCGCTCGGGCTGTCGATCAATTCCTTGCCTCGAACCGAGCACCCGCGCCAGCAGTTCGATTTCGGCAGCGCGCTGCTGAGCGCCGGGGCGTTCGGGCTGCTCGTCACCGCGATCGCGGGCCTGGGGCACGGGGAAAGCGCTCTTCTGATCACGACCGAGTTCGCGACTGCCGCGCTGCTCGGGACGACCCTGGTGCGTAGGCAGTCCATGCTCTCCGCGCCGATGCTGCCCATCGATCTATTTCGGAGGCCGGTGTTCTCGCTCTCCGCGGCGACGTCGGTGTGCTCGTTCGCCGCGCAGGGGCTGGCGTTCGTGGCGCTGCCGTTCTACTTTCAGGACGTTCTCAACCGCAGCCAGGTCGAGACGGGTCTTCTGATCACTCCGTGGCCGCTCGCCGTGGCGGCGATCGCCCCGTTTGCCGGACGTCTGGCCGACCGCTATCCGGCAGGCATCCTGGGCGGTCTGGGCCTGGCGATACTCAGCGGTGGGCTGCTGCTGGTGGCGCTCTTGCCCGCGCACCCGGCGGCGGGCGATATCATCTGGCGAATGGCGTTGTGCGGTTTCGGATTCGGCCTCTTTCAATCCCCGAACAACCGCGCCATCATGAGCAGCGTCCCGCGTACGCGGAGCGGAAACGCGAGCGGGGTCATCTCGTCGGCTCGCCTGTTGGGGCAGACTACCGGCGCCGCGCTCGTGGCTCTCGTCTTCGGTCTCACCGCCGCGCGAGGTGGGGTGGGGCCCGGCACTCTCATTGCGGTCGTGCTGGCCGCGTGCTTCGCGGCGGCGGCGGCGGTTGCCAGCGGCCTGCGGCTCGTCGATTTCGGCGACGGGGACCCCGCCGTCGGCCGGGCCGGGGAGCGGGGTGTTCCAGGGGACTGAGGAGGAGTCCGCGTCTCGGCGCCTCACGGCCGCGCGCTTCCCGCGGAAGGGGTACCGAATCCCTTGATGGAAATCCCCGGCCACACGCGCCGTCCTGTGTATGGGACGGCGGGCAGGGGGGAAGAGAGGCGCATATGGCCTCCGCGCGGCGTACGATCCGGACGATGTGCCCCATGAACTGTCACCCCACGCTTTGCGGGATGCTTGTGGAGGTGACCGATGGGCGACTCATCGAGGTCCGGGGAGACCCCGAGAACCCGGACAGTCGAGGCTTCCTCTGCATCCGGGGGCAGGCCGCGCGGCAGATCATCGACAACCCGCAGCGGTTGCTCTTTCCGCTTGTTCGTGACCGGAGGACGGACGACGCGTGGCGGCGGGCGAGCTGGGACGAGACACTCGACCTGATCGTCGAAAGAATGCGATCCGCGGGACGAGAGGCTGTCGGGTTGTGGCAAGGGCATGGGCACTTTGCCAACAACTACGGAACGCGCGTCTCAAGCCAGCTCCTGCGACGGTTTGCCAACTTCTACGGCTGTCAGTGGTGGAGCCCGTCGATGATCTGTTGGGGACTCGGGGCCTTCGGGATCGGGCTCACGGGCCCCCTCGAGGTCAACACCAAAGAAGACATGGGCGCGCACGCAAACCTCATTCTTCTGTGGGGAGCCAACCTGGCAAGCCAGCCGAACACGGCTCGCCATCTCACTGCGGCGCAGCGGCGGGGTGCGTGGATCGCGACGATCGACGTGCGGCGCACCGAGGCGGCGGCGCACTCGCAGGAGAGCTTCGTGATTCGCCCCGGGACCGACGCCGCACTCGCCCTTGCGCTGATGCACGTGATTGTCGGCGAGGGGCTCCACGACGCCGGCTTCGTTTCGGCGCACACGGTCGGCTTCGACCGGTTGCGCGAACACGTCGGAGCGTACCCGCCGGAGTGGGCGGCACGGGAGACCGGGCTCGCCGCCGATCGGATCGTGGCGCTGGCTCGCCGCTACGCGGCGACGCGTCCCGCGATGATCGTTCTCGGGGGGAGTTCCATGCACAAGG
>DASPUZ010000172.1:0-21892 GCA_035622635.1 bacterium
TCCACATACTTGGAAGCGGCGTACCTGGTGCTCACCGGGGAACTCCCGACCACCGGGGAGCTCGACGAGTGGGTAGGGGACGTCACGCACCACACGATGGTCCACGAGTCGATCAAGAAGTTCCTGGACGGGTTCCAGCACGACGCGCATCCGATGGGGATGCTCATCGGAACGGTGGGCGCGCTGTCTACGTTCTATCCGGAGGCACTGCGAATTCACGATCCGGTGATCCGACGGAAGCAGATCGTCCGGCTGGTCGCCAAGATGCCCACCCTGGCCGCGTTTGCCTACCGGCACAGCCGCGGTCTGCCCTACGCCTACCCGGACAACGATCTTTCGTACACCGGAAACTTCCTGGGCATGCTCTTCAAGACGACGGAGCTCAAGTACACGCCGAACCCCGTGCTGGAGCACGCGCTCGACGTCCTGTTCGTGCTGCACGCGGACCACGAGCAGAACTGCAGCGCCGCCGTCATGCGAGGCATCGGCAGTTCGCATCCCGATCCCTACTCCGCTCTGGCCGGCGCCGCGGCGGCGCTGTACGGGCCGCTCCACGGTGGCGCGAACGAACAGGTCCTCCGCATGCTCACCGAGATCGGGACGAAGGACCGGGTGCCCGACTACATCAAGCATGTGAAGGCGGGCGAGTTCCGGCTGATGGGCTTCGGCCATCGAGTGTACAAGAACTACGATCCGCGGGCGAAGATTATCAAGCAGGTCGCGGACGAGGTCTTCACAGTCACCGGCACGAACCCGCTGTTGGAGATCGCCCTGGAGTTGGAGCGGATCGCACTGCAGGACGACTATTTCGTCAGCCGCCACCTCTATCCGAACGTCGACTTCTACTCGGGGATCATCTATCAGGCGATGGGATTCCCCGTGGAAATGTTCCCGGTGCTGTTCGCAATCCCGAGGACCTCGGGATGGCTGGCGCAGTGGGAAGAGCAGATCCAGGATAAGGAGCAGAAGATCGTCCGGCCGCGTCAGCTCTACGACGGGGCCACGGCGCGCGACTACCTGCCGCTCGATCGGCGTGGAGGAGTGCGGGTGGCGTGACCGGTCGCGTCGTCCCCGCCGATGTGATCGGTCGCGCCGGGACCCCGGCATCGAGCGCATCTCCGAGCTTCCTGTGGAGGGGCACCGAGCGGATGGCGTTCGACGCCGCCGCTCAGCATACCCGTGGGAACATCGCATCGCTCAAAATCGCCGCGTGGCGGCGCGCCTCGCCAGCGGGCGGGGCACAAGGAGGGTGGAGTCATGAACACGCACGCTGCTACGAGCATCCCCGGTGGCCAGACCCGGACCGAGACCGACTCGCTTGGCCCGGTCGAAGTGCCGGCCGCCTGTCTCTGGGGTGCCCAGACGCAGCGGTCCCTGATGAACTTTCAGATCGGTGTGCGGCGCTTCGTCTGGGGACGTCCGGTGATCCGCGCGTTCGGAATCCTGAAGAAAGCCTCCGCACTGGCCAACCTGGAACTCGGTCAGCTGTCCAAGGAGAAGGCCGACCTCATCGTCCGTGCCTCGGACGAGGTGATCGAGGGACGCTGGGACGCCGAGTTCCCGCTCGTTGTGTTCCAGACGGGCTCCGGCACCCAGACGAATATGAACGCGAACGAGGTGATCTCGAACCGCGCGATCCAGCTCGCCGGGGGCACCATCGGGTCGAAGAAGCCGATCCATCCGAACGATGACGTGAACCGGAGCCAGTCCTCGAACGACACGTTCCCGGCGGCGATGCACATCGCTACGGTGGAGGAGCTTGAGCACCGCCTCCTGCCCGCGGTCACCGGGCTCCGCAACACGCTCGATGCCAAGGCGAGCGCGTACATGCGGGTGGTGATGGTCGGGCGCACGCACCTCCAGGACGCCACGCCGGTCACGCTTGGCCAGGTGGTCTCGGGGTGGGTCGCCCAGCTCGACGACGCGGTGGCGACGCTCCGCCGCGCGGTCCCCGGCGTGTACGAGCTGGCCCTCGGCGGGACGGCGGTCGGCACCGGACTCAACGCCCACCCGCGGTTCGGCGAAGTGGCGGCGCGGTGCATCGCCGAGCTGACCGGAAAGCCGTTCGTCAGCGCCCCGAACAAGTTCGCAGCGCTCTCCGCGCACGAAGCGATGGTCAACGTCAGCGCCGCGCTCCGCACGCTCGCGGCAGCGCTCCTGAAGATCGCAAACGACGTGCGCTGGTACGCCTCGGGGCCGCGCGCCGGCATCGGGGAGCTGCGGATCCCGGAGAACGAGCCGGGGTCGTCGATCATGCCGGGGAAGATCAACCCGACGCAGTGCGAGGCGCTCACGATGGTGTGCGTGCAGGTCTACGGGAACGACCACGCGGTGGCGTTTGGCGACTCGCAGGGGAACTTCCAGCTCAATGTGTTCAAGACGGTGATCTTGCACAACGTGCTGGAATCGATCGAGTTGCTCGCGGATGCCTGCCGCTCCTTCGACGAGCACTGCGCAGCCGGCATCGAGCCCGACGAGGCAACGATTGCCGCCCGTCTGGAGCGGAGCCTGATGCTCGTCACGGCCCTCACTCCCCGGATCGGCTACGAGAAGGCCGCGAAGATCGCGCTCACGGCGCACCGCGAGGGCCTGAGCCTCCGCCAGGCGGCGCTCAAGCTCGGGTTCGTCACCGCCGAGCAGTTCGACGAGTGGGTGCGGCCGGAAGATATGACCCATCCTCTCGACGTCCCCGCGTGACCCCGGGAGACGATCCCCGGGATCCGCGGCGAACGCTTCGTGGCGGCGTCCCCGCACCCGGCTGTGTGAACCAGGTGCGGGGACGTGCCGCGGGGGAGCTCGACGCCTGGGCCTAGGCTGCGGTGGGCAGAGCTTGGTCCCGGACGGAGGGGGAGGAAGCGATCACGCTGCCCACGGAAGAGTACTATGCGGTGCTGCGCACACGGCCGTCCCGATTGCGGCGTGACGCGGCCATGACGGATACGGCGCCTCGCCAGGGAGCGCACGGCGCGCGTACGTCGGTGGGCCAAAAGGAGGAGCATGCCCGCGATGCTACGGCTCGACAAGGACGTTGCAACGGCGGTCCGGGCGCGCCTGCGAAGGATCGAAGGCCAGGTCGCCGGCCTCCAACGGATGATCGACGGCGGCCGCGAGTGCGCGGAGATCGCTCAGCAGGTGGCGGCCGCGCGCGCCGCGCTCGACCGTGTGGCCATCGACCTCATCACCACCGGTCTCGAGCAATGTGTGCGCATGGAACTGAATGGGAGGCCACAGGCATCCGAAGCCCTCAGGAAGCTGAGGCGTGCGTTCCTCATGCTGAGATAGCCTTGCCATAGGATCTGGCGCAAGCCTCGTCTTTGAGGATAACGAGCGGGACGGCTCGCTCATATCGCACGGCGACCTTCGCCCGATGTTCCCCTGGCAGTGACCGGGTGGGGACGCCCAAGGGTGGACACTTCCCCCCCGCGTTCGTGGCCTTGCTCTCGAAGGGCTCGATACGACGCCGCGCCGGTACGTCGTTGACGGCCTCCGGCGCCGATGTTACGATTTGACTCACGTTGGCGCGCACGATCGCAGGTCGCAGCATGCACACTCGCTTGAGGTGACACGGATGGTGTTGCCCGCGAACAGAGCTCCCCAGGTTACCGCGCCGACCGCGGCGCGAACGAGCACGGTGCGGCGGCAAGTCCTTCGGATCCGCGAGGGGACGGCCGAGGCGAGGACCGACGTGCTTGCGGCAGAAGAGCCGCTGGAAATCCGCCTGTATCCGCCCGGCGGCGGCCCCTTCGTCCAGGTCGCCGTGACGATGCGAACGCCGGGCCACGACTTCGAGCTGGCGGCGGGATTCCTCTACACGGAAGGGCTCCTCAGCGCACCCGACGACGTACGCGCCATTAGCTACTGCACCGATCGTGCTCTCGACGGTGCGCAGCAGTACAACATCGTGAACGTCGCCCTTCGGCCCGGCGCCGCCTACGACGCGAGCCGGCTCCGGCGGAACTTCTACACGACGTCGAGTTGCGGCATCTGCGGAAAAGCCTCGATCGACGCGATCCACACCGCCGGCACCTGCGCCCTCGCTGCCGACGACCTCACCATCGAGGATGAGACCGTCGACCGGCTCGCCGACGCGCTACGACCGGCTCAGACGGTCTTCCACAAGACGGGCGGGCTGCATGCCGCCGCGTTGTTCGACCGCGGCGGCCGGCTGCTGACAATCCGAGAGGACATCGGCCGTCACAATGCGGTGGACAAGCTCGTCGGACATGCCTTCCTGGCCCGGGAGCTGGCGCTTCGCGATCACGTCCTGATGGTCAGCGGCAGGGCGAGCTTCGAGATCGTCCAGAAAGCCGCGGTGGCCGGGATTCCGGTCATCGCCGCCATCTCCGCGCCTTCGAGTCTGGCGTGCGATGCCGCCGACGCGCTTGGGATGACGCTCCTGGGCTTCGTGCGCGGCGAGCGCTTCACCATCTACACCGGACACCATCGCGTCCGCGTGCGCGGACGCGGGTAGGGGAGGACGAATTCGTCCAACGGCGGCTCGGGCGCAGGACTCGCACCGGTGCGTATCGAGCAGGCAATACAGCGGGGCGCGTCGGTGCCTGGTTCCCGCGGGTTAGCGTATCGGGACGACATGTGCCGCCTCGCGTCGTCCCTCCAGCAGGACAACCTCAAGCTCTACCGCTTGTCCCTCGCGAAGCGGGCCGCGCCCGATGATCGCCGCTTCGGCCACGAATACATCCGGCTGGCCTTGGACGTGGATGAACCCAAACCCGCTCACCCTGTTGTACCACGTGACCGTGCCCTTGACTCGTTGCGTGGGAACTGGTTGCTGCATCGTCGTGCTGTCCCCGACGGAACATCTCAACTCATGCGGATCGTACCATGCGCCGCCGAGGCTCGACATCGGGCGGGGACCCGATTCCGTCGGAGTGCACCGAGCGGCGAACCACTGCTGTGGGACCATCCAACCCAGCATTTCCCGGGGCATGCGAGCGGCGTGGGACCGGGGTCAGGACAGACGCCGCACCACTTGTCGTAGGATGCGTGCCGATTCTTCCGGCAGGGCGTCCACGATGAACGTCCCCGCCCCCAATTCCGTTCCCGCCAGATACTTGAGTTTGTCCGCGGTCCGAAGGGGCGGGTAGAACTCCGCGTGAAAGTGGAAGCGGTCGTCCTCTCCTTTCGGAGCCGCGTGCAGGACCATTACGTACGGGAAGGGTTTGAGGAACAGGGCGTCGTAGCCGCGGACGACGTCCGCCAGCGCGCGGGCAAAGGACGCCACTTCTCCGTCATCAAACTCCCAGGGGCCTGAGCGACGCGCCTTGGGCATGATCCAGACCTCATAGGGATAGCGGGCGAACGGAGGCACCATGGCGACGACGCGTTCGTCCTCGACGACGGTGTAGGCATCGCCGGCGCGCCCCAGAAGGTCGACGAGCACGTCGCCTTGATGAAAGGCCGTGACTTCCTGCAGGAGGACCGGCGGCACAAACGGATACGCGTATATCTGGCTGTGCGGGTGGTGGAGCGTTACGCCGACCTGCTCTCCTCGGTTCTCAAACGGCATGACAAACCGGATCCCATCCCGCGCAGAGAGCTCCTGGCAGCGGTCCGCCCACACGCGAAGCAGCAGTTCGCGTCGGGATGGGGGCAGGGTAGCGATATTTCCCTCGTGTTCGGCGGTGTACACGACGACTTCACACGCCCCTTCGGCCGGCGCTGTTGGCACGCACAGGGTGGAGGCGGTCGATGGTCGAGCAAGAAACGCCGGAAAGCGGTTCTCGAAGACCGCGATTTCGAAATCGGCGAACGGGATCTCCGTCGCAAACGCTCCTGGCCGGGTGGGACACAACGGACAGAACTCGGAAGGAGGCAGGAAGGTGCGCGTCTGCCGGTGTGCCGCGTACACGACCCACTCCCCGCGGAGCGGGTGCCAGCGTAGGTGCGAAAACACCGCCGGCATTCCTTCGTCCTCCCCGACGGCGGAAAGAGCGTGCGGCGTCTCCCCGTACAGATACACCGAGCGTCCGTCGGCCTTCCGGTACACACGCTTGTGCAATCGCCTCACGGGACACCTGGCCCGTTCCAGCCGCTGGCCGGATCGCGTCGTGGCCCCGGGCCTTACCGCCCTGCGCGCCTGCGACCCGACCGGCCGCGGGCGCGGCCGGTCGCGGGTTGATTCAAGCGCGTTCAGCGTATAACCTCTAGCCGGGGGTGCGCTGGGGGCTTTGATGGCGTCGAGCGACTGGGCGTTTCTGGATCGGATCTTTCGAGCGCGCTTCGGCACCGCCGCGGCGTTCCACGTCCAGGCGCCCGGACGCGTCAACCTCATCGGCGAACACACCGACTACAACGAGGGGTTCGTCCTGCCGGCGGCCATCGATCGCTACATCCGGTTGGCGGTTCGACCGACCAGCGAGAGCGCGCTTCGCTTCTATGCGATCCACTTTGACGAAGAGATCACGTTGTCGGCGGACCATCCGGACAGAGGCCGCGTCCCGGCGTGGGGCCGGTATATTCAGGGGATAGCGGTGGCCCTGCGCGAGGCCGGAGTGCGGTTGCGCGGCGCGACCGGCGCAGTCGGCGGGAACTTACCCATAGGAGCCGGGCTGAGCAGTTCCGCGGCGGTGGAGGTCGCGGCCGCTGTCGCGCTTCTGCATGCGGGCGAGGCGGCCCGCCCTCTTCGCGAGATCGCGTTGCTGGCGCAGCGTGCGGAGGCGGAGTTCGTCGGGGTCAGGTGCGGCGTCATGGACCAGCTTACCGTCGCCCTGGCCCGGCCCGGCCACGCCCTGTTCCTGGACTGCCGGACGCTCGCGACGGAGCACGTCGCGCTGCCTCCACCGGTCGTTCTAGTCGTCTGTGACACGGGAGTCCGACGTTCGCTGATTTCGTCCGCCTATAACGAGCGGCGCGACGAGTGCGCCCGGGCCGTCGAGCATCTCCGGCGCCTGCGGCCGAACATCACCGCACTGCGCGATCTCGCGCCGGACGACCTGCCGCTCACCGAGTGCCTGCCTGAGCCTCTGCGCCGGCGCACGCGCCATGTGGTCACGGAGGACGCCCGTGTGTTGGATGCGGTCGCCGCACTGCGCCGGGGAGATCTCGATACCGTCGGCACCCTCTTGCGAGCGTCGCACGCGAGCCTGCGCGACGACTACGAGGTCAGCATCCCCGCCCTCGAGGCCATGGTGTCCGCCGCGGAAGGCGCCCCCGGCTGCGTGGGCGCGCGGCTGACCGGCGCGGGATTCGGAGGAGCCGTGCTTGCGCTCGTCGATCGTACTGCAGTCGATGCGTTCGTCGACACTACCAGCTCGGCCTATCAGCGTGCGTCGGGGATGCCGGGCACGCTGATCGTGTGCGAGGCCGCCCGCGGCGCGGAGGTACGGGAAGGAAGCGTCTGACGCACCGGCCGGTTCGCGCAGGGGTTACCGTTCGAGAATTGCCGGGCGGCGGATCACCCCCCCATCAACCGGGATCTCATGGTCTGGCCAGCGGTCAGAGAGGGTAACGTATTCCGGCCCGGCCGCCGTCAGGATGAACGTATCCTCGCTCTTGGTCCCCGTGATAGACGGGTTCCAGGCCATCGGTTGGTTTTCGAGGAGGACCTCGGCGCACGCGGGAGTCGCCAGATACTCGCGGGTTGCATACCCCGTGGGCCCCCCCTGATGATGCAAGCGCCACTCGTCCGGGAACCCCTCGCGACGGTAGGCGGCGATGCCGGAGCCCAGGGCGTCGCGGGCTTTGACCCCGGGGCGCGAAGCAACTGCGAGCGCCGCGTCAATGGCCACCACTGCGCGGTGTCGGCGGCTCAGGTCTGCCGGCAGCGGTCCGAAATGAATCAGGCGCGATATGGCCACCTGGAGTCCGCCGGCCATGGCCATCACCACCAGCAGCGCCTGCTGCTTCAGGCGCGTCCCTGTGGGAACAGGATGTCGGTACCGGCGGATGCGCTCGTCGCACGCGACCAGCAGCACCGTCGGGGTAAGACCGCGTGCCATCAGCGCCCGGGACAGGCTCCCGGCCAACAGCGTCTCGGACTCGCCTGGCCGGGCCTCTCGCGCCACATCTTCGACGGCGTCTGCCGCGCGCTGGCCGATGCGGCGGTACCGCGCGGCTTCGGACGGGAACAGCGCGAACCGCAACCGAGCGAACTCGATCCCTAATTGCGGGACCCCGGGCAGGGGCGTATCCGACGCTACGCGCATCTTCCCCACGGCGGCGGAGCGGGCGCGGTACTCGTCCTCGTGCCACGGCACTACCACCGGGGAGACGTCCAGGCCCGACAACTCCTCGTCGAGAAGCCGCGGCATCTCGATGTTCGTTGCGATCACACGAACAGCGTCGTGGGTCACCAGCAGAGCGGCAGCACCGTCTTCGGTCGCCGCAGCCACGTGGTTGTCTCCCCCCGCGGTAAGCCAGGCGAAGTTGTTTCGGCGCGAGAGCAGCACGCCGTCCAGGCCAGCCCCGGTGAGGTGCGCTCGAACCCGAACCAGCTTGGCGGAGGTCTCGTCAAGACGCTCTCGTCCGACCGGGCGGAGGGAGCCCCCGTCACTGGACCTCGTCATCTGTCGCCCGTGCGTGGACCACACATTGCATAGCCTGCCCGGCGCAGCAGGTCGGCACAACCACGCTCCCGATCAGGTGCCCGGTGCTCGCCACATTGGCGACAGCAGACCTTCGTCGACCAGCGCCAGCATGCGCGGATAGATGGAGCGCCATCTGCGGTAGTGTTCACCGTACGCGGCATGCGCGGCGCCGTCCGGCTCGACCGTCCGGTCCCAACGAACGAGACGCTCAACCGCGCCGGCCAGGGTCGGAAACTTCCCGAGCGCCACTCCCACGAGCATCGCGGCCCCGAGCGAGGTGGCTTCCTTGACGACCGGGATCTTGATCGGGACTCCGTAGACGTCCGCCATGATCTGCGGCCACAAGAACCCCTTCGAGGATCCGCCGCAAAAGACGATCTCGTCGGCCGTGGTACCCGCGAGTTCCGTGAGCACCTGGTAGTTCCCATAGGAGACGTAGGCGGCATTCTCCTCGAGCGCCCGGTAGCACTCTTTCTTTCCCGACGTCGCGGGCGACAGCACATCGAACTGCAGGAACGACGGTGCGGCGTGCTTCCATCGCTTCGCCACCATGATGTCCGAGAAGATGGCGACAAGACCGTTCGACCCTGGGGGCGCCTGAGCCGCCATTTTCTCCAGCATCCAGTACGGGTCGACTCCGAGCCGGCGGGCGACCTCGACCTCGCCTTGGCAAAAACCGTCTCGGAACCAACGCGTCGCAAAGCCATGGTAGAAGCCGATGCCCTCGGTCATCCACTGATCGGCGACAGCATGACACAGCGTCCGCGGCCGCGCCTGAGGGTCGATCAACGGATGGTCCGTGATGACCGCGGTCTGCCACTGCGTGCCGCCCACCACCACCCATCGGTTGGGGGCGATCGCCCCGACGCCGACGAGCCCGCACTGGGTGTCTCCACCCGAGGTCACGACGGGCGTCCCCGGCGCGAGTCCCGTTTCGTCCGCGGCGGCTCGCGTCACCTCTCCGACGACCATGCCCGATTCGAAGACCGTGGGATAGATCCCGCGGGGCAGGTCCAGCGTCTCGATCAGCGAGTCGCTCCACGTCCGGCGCGAGAGGTCGAAGATCCCCGAACTGCTCCCAATCGTGGGGTCGGTCACGAGGGCACCGGAGAGCCGGTACAAGACCCAGTCTGAGAGCATTCCCATCTTCGCGATGCGGCGGTAGACATCCGGCAGGTGCCGACGAATCCACCAGAAGCGAGGCGGGGAGATGATGTTCACCCAGTCGCCGCCGACCTCGTAGATCTTTTGTGCCAAGCCGCGGCGGATCATTTCCTCCGCTTCGGTCACGGCTCGCGCGTCCAGATTGGGACACGCCCAGATGACACGTTGGTCGGCGTCGTAAAGCACCATCCCCTCACGCATCGATGTGGCGGTCACCCCGATCACGTCGGTGCCGCGGGCGCCGGCCTCCGCCATCGCCTGGCGGATGCACCGGCAGAGGATCGACCACGCCTCCTCGGTGTCGAAATCCTGGCTCCCGGGGTACTCCGGCAGGGCCTTGGGTACCCACTCCTGCTGTGCGACAGCCACTTGCCGGCCGTCAAGGGTGAACAGCACGCACCGGCCGCTTCCGGTGCCGGCGTCAAGCGTAAGCAGAAACTCGCCCATCGCGACCTCCCTCCCGCCTCACGACATCGGTATGCGCCTCTCCGCCGTGCCAGTACACGCGCCAACCCAGGTATCTGGTCATCGCCTCCTCGACGGCGCGAGCCGTGTGGGAGAGATTGATCGCAACGTGATGCTCGAATCCATGTTCACAGATGAACCGGAGCAGCCGTTGCAGATCGGGAACCTCCACCACACCGTATCCGCCGAAAGTGGCGAGCGGGTCGTCCGACACGCGGCCCTCTCCGATGTAGGCCGTCACCGCCGCCGCGCGGTCGTCCGTGGAGACCCGACAGTACGTCAGCGGCCCGGGCCGGATGCGCCCCACGATCGTGCCGTACGTTTGTTCCTTGCCCACCGTGCCCGCGATGATCGCCTGGTAGTCCATGCTGGCTTCCGCGAAGACGGCCGCGGGCAGGTTGCTGCAGTGGAAGATCACCGCCTTGTCGGGATCTTCTTCGTAGTTGTTGTTCCAGTCGACGATGGCGCTGGGTTGACCGGAAGCGAGTTGGAGCGCGTACATGCCGACGACTCCGGCGACGTCCGTCTCGCAGGCGCTGGGCATCAGGCGGTCGCTCATCATACTCATGAGCGTGCAGGGCACCACGCCGAAGAATTCCTCCAGTGCCGTCCAGCATTGAATTGCGCTTGCCCGGAGGCTGTTGGCCGCCATCCAGTCGTCGATCACCACGCCGAGTTTGGCCATCTTCACAAGCGACGGCTGAGGGATCCCGCTGACCCGGACGTAGCTCCGGATCGCCTCGACCCGCCGCGCCACCTGCGCATCATCATCGGCGAGGCGCGCCACCCATCCCAGGACCTCTGAGAGATCGATGGTGACGACGGAGATGCCCGCGGCTTCCAACAGCTTCTCGCTGAAGCGCACCGTGTTGAACGCAGCCGGCCGCGCGCCGATGAGGCCGACACGGAGGCCCCGCACGCCGCGCACTACGCGGCAGGTGGCCGCAAACGTCTCGAGATCCTCTCGAAACGAGGCCGCGTCCGGGGCCACGGTGTGCCGCCGGGTCAAGGAGAAGGGGATACCGTACTGCGTCAGATTGTTGCACGTCGACATCTTGCCGCAGAAGCTGTCGCGGCGGTCGGCAATGGACATCCGCCCGACCCGGTCGGGAAACGCGTGGACCAGCACCGGAACGCGCAAATCGGCGAGCCGGAGGGTGTCCGCCACGGCGCGCTCGTCGCCAAAGTTCGGCAAGGTCACGAGGATACCATCGATGTCGTCGCGGCGGGCCCGGAAGAGCGCCGCGCACTTCTCGGCGTCGCCCCAGGACTCAACGCTTCCGAACGCGGTCTCCTCGGGAGAAAGCGCGACCGCGCGGATCCCGAGGGCGGTGAGCACTTCGAGGACCTCGCGGCGGCCGGTCTCGCACAGATGTTTGGGGAAGAACCCTCGGTTGCCCACGATCAGCCCCAACGTCACGGAACGCATTCGTGTACCTCCTCCAGGTCTCTAGGGCCTGCCGAATGGTGTCGTCCGCCCGGGTGCTCCCGCGTGCGGTCCCAACGGGCTGGCCCGTGCTCTCGGTCAGTATTTGACGGCACCGAGCGTCAATCCGCGAATCAGATAGCGCAGCATGATGAACGAGAACACCACCACCGGCACCATCGTCACGAGGCCGGCCGCGGCAAGCGGCCCCCACGCGATCCGGAATCCGGTAATGAACCGGCCCAGATAGATCGGAAGCGTCTGCGCCGCCGCGCTGCTGGTGAGGATCAACGCCATCAGGAACTCGCCCCACGCCTGGATGAACGCGAGCGTGGCCATCGCGGCGAGCCCGGGGACCGCCAGCGGCAGGGCCACGAGACGGAACACTCCCCACGTCGAGGCGCCGTCCACGACCGCGGCCTCGTCGAGGTCCCGCGGGATCTCATTGAAGAACGAGATCAGGACCCAGGCGGAGAACGGCGTGGTCATGACGAGGTACACGAGAATCAGCGCCGTCCACGTGTTGAGAAGACCGAGCACCTTGAACGTCACGTAGAGGGGCAGGGCGGTCGCGATCGGCGGCAGCATCCGGATGCTGACGATCCACGAGGCAAACCCGATGCCCCCGAATCGGAATCGGGAGATCGCGTACGCGGCCAGCGCCGCGATCGCGGTGGACACGAATGCCGTCACCACCGCCACGGCCACGCTGTTCCGCAGGTAGGGCGTAATCGTCTCGATCGACGTCGTCAGGCTGGCCATCGATCCCGCCGCCCCGCCGGCGAAGTTCACCAAGGTCAGCCGGCTGGGCAAGAAGACCGGCGGCATGCTGAACCAGTCGTCCGGCACCTTGAACGCGGTCGTGACGAGCCAGTAGACGGGAAAGAGGAAGAACACGAGCACGGCGGCGACCGCGGCGGCCCGAAGCGCGGCAATGGTCGCACGAACGGCTGTGGCTCGTGAACGTGCGGCGCCAGGGACGGTCATAGTCCCAACAGCTCCCTGAGGTTGAGCGTCTTGATCAGCACATTCGTCAGGATCGTGATCGCGGCCAGCAGCACGACCGACAGCGCGGACGCGTATCCCACGTCCCATCCGAACGACACGCCGACCTTATAGATGTAGAAGCTCAGGGACGTCGTGGCGTCACCGGGGCCGCCGAACGTCGTCATGTAGATGATGTCGAACAGCTTCAGCATGTCGATTAGGCGGATGATCAGGATGATCCACAGGACCGTGCGGATGAGCGGCAGCTCCACCCACCACACCGTCTGCCACGGGCCGGCGCCGTCCACGCGCGCCGCCTCGACGAGGTCGCGCGACACCGACTGCAGCGCTGCATAGACGACGAGGAACACGAAGGGCGTCCACTGCCAGATGTCGATCAGGATGATGCCGGCGGGCGCCATCGTAAAGTCGCCGAGCCAGCTCACCGGGGCGACGTGGACGAACGAAAGAGCGTAGTTCACGGGGCCGAATTCGAAGTTGTAGAGCATCTTCCACGCCACGCCCGCGACTACCGCGGGGATCATCATCGGCAAGAGAACCGCCGCCCTCCAGGCGCGCTCACCCACGACGTTGCGAATCAGCAGCGCAACCGCGACACCGAACACCATTTCCACCGGCAGCGCGATGACCACAAACCACGCGGTGAAGGTGACCGCACGGCCGACGGTGGGATCGCGGGCGAAGAGCGTGACATAGTTATCGAGCCCCACCCACCTCGAGGGCGTCCACGCCGCAAGATTGTACCGGCGGAACGACATGTAGATCATGTAGAGGAACGGAAATGTCGTCAGCGAGACGAACAGGACGATCAGCGGGGCTACGAACGCCCAGGCGGCCGACGGGCGGCCGGCCTTCCCGCCCGCTCGGACGTCGGCGTTCGCCGGAAGCCGCTCGGTCCTCAGCGAGCCCATGTGTACAGTCGTTCAGCCTGGACGATCCTCGCCCGGGCGCGCCGTGCGGGCCTGGAGAGCGGCGCACCGTCTCGCACCCGCCGGTCCCACCTTTCCCCGCCTTGCGGAACACCGCTCATGCGTCGACGGCAGTCATCTGGAGAGGGGATACGCATGCGTGTGCCTCCAGGCGGCGGCCCCGCATGGTCGCGCGGAGCCGCCGCTGTTCACCATGATCGCGAGCTACGTGGTAACGGGAATACGCCGCCGTCGGACGGCGCGTCACGCTCCAGACTTGATGATGCTCGTCCAGTCCCCGGCCAGGCCACTGAGCGTCGCCACGGTGGCCGGTCTCCGGCCGCCGAGAACCTCGGAGAATGTGCCCAAGGTAATGTCCTCCAGCTTGGGCTCGACCGGAATGCGCGGCCGGTATCCCTGCTGCGGGTAGGTCGCCAGCAGCGCCGGCACACGTGGGTCCGCCTGCAGCACCGCCGGATCCTTCAGCGATGAGATCCGGGACGGCGCGACCCCGAACTTCATGAACTTGGTCTTGTCGTTGTCCTTGTTCGTCGCCCACTGCAGGAACTTGAATGCTTCGTTCGGTTGCTTGGTGGCACGGTTGATGCCGAGCCCCCAGATCCCGCTGCAGGAGTGCCCGCCGGGCATCACCGCGGTCCCGACCTTATCCCCGAGCGGCTGAAGGACCTGGGCCGTCTTGAAGCTGGCCCACACGCCGGTCCACTGCGGTACCATTGCCACCGTGCCCTTGGTGAAGTACTCGATCGTCTCGCCGTAGTCGCTGCCGAGCGGGTCCGGACTGAATGGCATCAGGGTCATCATATCCTTGATGGCCGCGACGCCCTCGGGAGTGCCGAACGCCGGTGTGTGCTGGCTGGAGAAGAAGTCGCCGTAGTCCAGATCCACCGGGCCCCACTTCCGGATCCCGGCTGGATCCCGGCGATAATCCGCAAAGTAGAGCACGTACATGTAGAACAGCGTGTGGGTGCGCGGGAACATCAACGCCATGCCGTAGGACGTGGGCGAGGACGGGTTCTTTGACTTGGTGAAGAACTCCGAGACGCTCACCGCTTCCTTCCACGTCTTGGGCACCGCCAGGGGACGGTTGTACTTCGCCTGGAACGCCGATTGGAGCTTCGTGTCGCCAAAGTAGTCTTTGCGATAATAGAGCAGCATGGTGTTGTTGTAGAAGGGGATGCCGATGTTCTTCCCCTGCCAGACGCCCCCGACGTGCCAGACACCCGGATCGAAGTCCTTCAGGTCATAGGAGGGATCGACAAGGTCAGGGTGCGCCGTGCGAAACGCGCCCAGGTCCACGAACCCCTTGCTGACCGCGCCTGCGGTCTGCACGTCCCACGTGGCGACGTCGAACGCCCCAGTGCCGCTCGCCACGTCGGCCAGCATGCGCGGATAGAGCACTTCCCAGGAGATCGGCGTCACGGTCACGCGGATCGCCGGATTCTGCACGGTGAAGCGGTTCGCGATATCCGCGAGCGCATCGGCATTGTCCGGCGACGCCCAGACGTTGAGCGTGACGGCACCCGCCGCCGCTTCGGCGACGCGCCGGATCCCCGGCGCCAACGCGGGCACACTGAGCGCGACGGCCGCAGCCGTCGCTCCCTTGAGCAAGCCACGTCGCGAGAGCAGCACGCGCTGAATGCCCGATACCATCGTTCTCCCTCCCCCTGTATTCATTCTCTTGTCCGATTCGGGACCGAAGATCGCGCCGCACTGACGTTCTTCGCCGTCAACCAGACGTCCCGGGCCGAAACAATGGCTGGCGATCGTTCCGTGCTCACGCTGACCCGCGCATGACGAGGCGCGGTTCCAACACGACCTGTGCCTGCTCCAACGGCAGAGGCTTCTGAAGCTGTTCGATGAGAATGCGGGTGGCCTCCCGTCCGAGACGGGACTTCGACATGTCCACCGTCGTCAACGGGGTTTCCAAGATCTCGACAAAGTCGATGTCATCATGCCCCACCACGGCGACATCCTGCGGAACCTTCCGGCCGCGCTCCCGAAGGGCCTTCAACACCCCCATCGCGAGGAGATCGCTGAACGCGTAGACGGCCGTGAACGACACACCCTCGTCCAGCACCTCAAGCATCGTTCGATAGGACCCATCCATCATTGCCGTGGTCACGCGCAGCAGTGATGGATCGGGCGTGATGCCGTGCTCGCTCAGCGCGCGGAGGTATCCAGCCTCGCGCTGCTGCGCACTCCAGATCTCTTTGGGACCGTTCACGAACAGGACGCGGCGGTGTCCCTGCCTGATGAGATAATCGGTTGCGAGAAACCCGCCGCGGGCGTCGTCGTTGACCACGTACGGGGTCGGGAGATCGTCGAACCGCCTGGCGATCAGCACGAACGGGAGACGTCGTCGCTGCAACAGCATGACCGTTCCCGGGTGCTTCTGACACGGGACCAGGAGGAGCCCGTCGACCCGCTTTCGGAGCATCAGCCCGACGGCCTCCTGCTCCTTGGTGTAGTCCTCGTTGGTGTTGCACAAGACGATGCTGTACCCGGAGGCGTGGGCGACCTCTTCGATGCCTTTGACCACCGCGGCGAAAAAGGGATTGGCGACGTCGGCCACGACCACGCCAATCGCGCTCGTCCGCTTGGCGCGGAGGTCCCGGGCGACCCCATTCGCGGTGTAGCCCAATCGTTCCGCGACCCGGAGCACGCGCTCACGGGTCCCCGCACTCACATCCGGCCGGTTGTTGAGCGCGCGGGACACGGTATTCACGGAAACGCCAGCGCGCGCGGCGACGTCACGTATCGTGATATTGAGGCTCACCGTGTGCCTCCGCTCTAGACGACCCGGTCCCACCGGGTTCGCTCCAGGGGAAATCCGCCTCGACTACAGGACAGGGGCAGCCGGGTCTGGAGCGCCCCATCGCGGCTGCAAACGTCTATTTCCGATACCGAATCCCCGGGCCTGATCGGTAGCGTTCCCGGGAACGTTACCGGAAATCTACGACGGGGCCCCGGGCGACTCCTGCCGTGACCGCGTCTGCCAAGGCGGCGGGACGGTGCGGAAAATCGGGCGTGGGTCGGATACCGCGAAGATCAGCGGAGCCGCACCATGACATTCGGAACACGATGTGCACCTTTAGCGCCGTGGCCAGGGGGGACCACTGTGGACAAGTGTCGCGTCCAGCCGTCGAGTTCTCTGGGGCTCGTGTGGGTCGCCGGATGGTTGTTCACGATTGGCTTTCTGCACCTGACGTTTTGGAAAGGCGTTCTCGCGGTCGTGCTTTGGCCGTATTACCTCGGTGTAGCCCTCAGTTCGCTGGGACACTGAGCGCCCAGCACCGGCTAGTGGACCGTTGCGACCCGGTCGGTCCCTCGCTCCACTGTCGAAGTTGCGCCGCAGCGCGGCGGCGGCCCGAGGCTCGTCAGCCCTGGTGACGGCCTCGGAGGAAGCGGCGTTCCATCGCCTGGAGCCCGGTCGTGGATGCCAGACCGAGGATGGATAGCACCGCGATCCCGGCCAGGAGACGGGATGTCTGCAATAGGTCTCCCGCGTAGAGGATCAGATATCCGATGCCGGCCGTGGCCGCGATCATCTCGGCGGAGACGACGAGCAGGAGGGACATCCCCGCGGCGAGCCGCAGGCTCGCAAAGATGACCGGCAGCGAGGCGGGGATTCGTACCTTCGTTACGATGTGGTACGGGGTGGCTCCGAGGCTGCGCGCAGCCCGAACGAGGAGCGGATCCACTTCTCGCACGGCGGACATCGTGCCGATCGCCACGGGAAAGAAGGCGCCGATGGCGATCACCGCGACTTTGGATGTTTCTCCGATCCCGAGCCAGAGGATCAACAACGGGAGCAGCGCGATCTTGGGAATCGGATAGGTTGCCGCAACGAGTGGGTCCACGATTGCCTCGGCCGAATCGGATACGCCGGCGAGGACGCCGACCAGCAGCCCGGCGGCGCTCCCGATGACAAATCCCACGACGATCCGCCCGAGGCTGAGGCCGAGGTTGTGCCACAACTCGCCGGTCGTGGCCATCCGGCCCAGCTCGCGCGCGACCGTCAGCGGTCCCGGGAGGAACACGGGCGGCACGATGCGGGTCCACGTGGCGATTTCCCACACCACCAGCAGCGCGAGGATCGACGTGGCCCGGAGATAGGGAAGGGAGCGGTGCTCGGGCCGAACGGTCGCCGGGGCCTCGAGCGTGATCACTTCCCGAGAGGCGTCGATTGCCATCTCATTCGCCCCCTTCACGCATGGCGGTTTTCGCTTCATCGCGTATCATGCGCCAGACATTCTGGCTGAATTGTCCAAACACCGGATCGGCGAGCAGTTCCTCGGCCCGTGGCCGGCCGAACGGCACCGGTAGGATCGACCGGATGCGTCCGGGGCGCCGCGAGAGGAGGACGATGCGATCTGCCAGGAACGCCGCCTCCTGGATGTTGTGGGTGACATACAGGACCGTTTTGTGGGTGCGCTCCCAGATGCCCAGGATTTCCTCCTGCATCAGCTGGCGGGTCTGCGCGTCGAGTGCCGAGAGGGGTTCGTCCATGAGGAGCACCGCGGGATCCACGCACAGGGCCCGGGCGATGCCGACACGCTGCCGCATCCCGCCAGAGAGCTCGGACGGATACCGGTCCTCGAAGCCTTCCAGACCGACGAGCCGGATCAGGTCTCGCGCGCGCGCCAGCCGCACGGCCGCGGGGATGCGCCGCACCTCCAGGCCAAATGCCACATTCTCGAGGATCGTACGCCAATCGAAAAGTGCGAACTCCTGGAAGACGAACGCGGTGAGAGGCTGGCTCGACGCGTGGCCGTCGAAGACGACGCGCCCGCGAGACGGCGGGACGAGCCCGGCCGCGATGAGGAGCAGCGTGGATTTCCCGCACCCGCTGGGACCCACGACAGCGACAAACTCGCCCTGGCCGACGATCAAGTCGATGCCGGACAGTGCCTCGATGGTGGTGCCGTCCGTCCGGCGATAGTGTTTGTGGATATCTTCGAAACGGATCTCCACTAGGGGCCGAGCTGGCGCAGCGCCTCCGTGATGAAGCTGGTGTCCACGAACTGCTCCAGCGGAATCACCTGGGTAATCATGCCGTGTTGAAGATACCACGCTTCCTGTCGCTGCAGGTCGAGCGTGTACAGGCGAGCGTTGCGGTCGATGTACGGGAGCGACTCTCGCACCGAGGACGCCGACTGGTCGAGGGCGCTCGCCGTCACGCCGACAATCGCGTCGCATGATCCGTGCGGCGGCTTTGCCAGGCACGCGTCGTAGTAGTCCCGAGTCGCGAGGATGTACCCCTTCATGAACCGGACACCGAGGGCGCGGTCCTGGTGCAGCTTCTCCCCGTAGAACACGCCGGTGACTTGGTTCGTGATCTTGTCCCCGACCCAGAAGAGCACCTTACCCCAGCCTTGCTCCTCGGATGCGGTCCCCCAGGGCGGCGACAGGATCGCGGCGTCCACCTGCCCGGTCCGGACCGCCTGGACCAAGAGATCGACCTCGCGGAGCGGCACGAGCTTGACGTCGGTGAACGCGAGGCCGACCCGATCGAGCATCTCGCCGATCTGATAGTCGAACGTCGAGCCCAGCGTCGTGACGCCGATTCGCTTCCCCTTGAGGTCGCGCAGCGTATGGATGCCGGCGTCATAGGACGCCTTCGTAACGACAACGCTGTTCAGATGGTAGCCCGGACGTTCCTGGCCGCGATCGGCGACCAGCCAGACCTTGGCGCCGCCCGCCGCGAGATTGAAGAGCGTGCCGGTAATTCCGGTGGCGCCGACCTCGGTATCGCCGGTGGCGACGGCGGTGGCCACCGGGGCCGCAGCGCCAAAGTACACTGGCTCCACTCGAATGCCCTGCCGGCCGAAGTAGTTCTGGTGAATTCCCCAGAAGATCGGGGCACCGCCGACCAGCTTGAGCGTGGCGACGCGCACGACCACCGGAGTCTGCGCGGCAAGCCCCGTGGTGATCACGGGGAGCGCCAGGATGGCGACCACGAGTATCGCAAGGAACCTGCGCACAAGCGACCTCCAACGGCAACGCACATTCCACCTATTGGTGTTCCGTGTATGTTCGGCGCCGCGCACGCCGCCGCCTGCTGACGCGTCTGGCGCCTTGCGGACGCCCCAACACGCGCTCACGGAATTCGCAGGAATGTTGAATCACGATGGCGCCCGGTCGGAAATTGCCGAGGACGGCACGGCGGGAATCCGTTGACGGATCGTCATCTGCAGGAGTTTGAGCATCATACACAGAAACTTCGTCCCTCAAAAGCGGGAAAGGTTTGGGAAACCGCACACTGCCGCAACAGCGAGTTCTTGCCGAATGGTCATCTCCGCAAGACGGCCTTGGGGAAGAGCAGTACCCAGTCAGATGTTTCAGTTTGCCGGACAAGCCTGTTCATTCATGTCGACTGTGAGTCGACGCGCCGGCGCGACCGCGGCGCCCTTCAACCTTCGTGCTCGCCGGGCCGGCCGGGGCCGTCGCGCGTGATCGTCGCCGCCCTCGGTGGAGACCGTGAAGCGGCCTTGCGGACCGCTGAGCGTTACCGCGCACCGATCATGTCGTAGGAAGAGGGGGGAATCCTTCGAGGCTGGCCCGCCAGCCCTCAACTTCGCGTCGACACGGAAGGGAGACCAGAGACCGCCATGGAGACTCCGAACCGCTCGTCTCGATCCAGCTCGCGTGCGCCGCGGGCCGCGGTGCGCGTCACGCGCCGCCAGCTCCTCGCTGGGGCCGCCGCGTCGGGCACGGCCGTCTGCCTGTCGCCGTTCGTGAACCCCATCCGCGCGCTGGCGGATCAGGCGCCGCTAGTCGGCGGCACCCTGCAGTTGGCGAGGCTGCAAGAACCGGGCACGCTCGACATTCACAAAACCCCGTGGCTGGACTACCTGATCGCGTCGATGCAGGCCACCTACCTCGACCGCGACCTCAAGGGGAACTTCATCCCCGACCTCGCGGAGCGTTGGGAGGTGCGACCCGACAACCTCGCGGTGACCCTCCATCTCCGCCACGGCGTGACGCTGCACGACGGGACGCCGTTCACCGCACACGTGACGAAGGCCACCTGGGACCGGATGCTGGACCCCAGCACGAATTCGCCGGGCGCGTTCCAGTTGGGTACGATCAAGCAGGTCGAGGTCGTGGACGACATGACGGTGCGCATGGTCTTCAGCGCTCCGTTCGCCCCGGTCTTCAGTTCGCTGACCTCGGCGTACCTGGCACCGCTCTCGCAGAACGCCCTTGCGAAGTACGGCGCGGAGTACGGGACGCATCCGGTCGGGGCCGGACCGTTCATGTTCGAACGGTGGGCACCCGGCGACAGCCTGTCCGTCGTGCGGTACCCCGCGTACCGCTGGGCGTCCGCGGCGCACAAGAACCACGGTCCCGCTTACATGAACCGGATCGTCTTCCGGTTCGTGCCCGACGAGAACGCCCGCAACATCGGCCTGCGAACCGGCGAGGTGGACATCGTCGATGGCGCGCCGGTTCGCGCCGCGCTGGACCTCCAGAACGACAAGCGCTACCGGATCATCAAACTGCCGGCCACGGGCATCAACTATCTGGGATTCCAGTGCCAGAAGCCTCCGTGGAACGACGCGCGAGTCCGCCAAGCGGTCGGGTACGCCATCACGAACCGGGACGAGATCATTCGCACCGCGTACGACGGCTTCGCGGTGCCGATGTACGCGCCGCTGTCGCCGAACATCGTCCCCGGCTATGATCCCTCGCTGCGCCAGGTGTCGTATGAACAGAACTACCAGAAGGCCGCGTCGCTTCTGGCCGAGGCCGGGTGGAAGGACAAGAACCCGCAGGGCATCCTGCTACGGAACGGCCAGCCGTTCACGGCCGAGTTGTGGGTCACGAACGACCCTGTGTACCAGCGGGTCGCGGAACTGATCCAGCGCTACCTGCACGAGGCCGGCATCGAC
This sequence comes from bacterium, assembly GCA_035622635.1. Lineage (GTDB taxonomy): Bacteria > Sysuimicrobiota > Sysuimicrobiia > Sysuimicrobiales > Segetimicrobiaceae > JAJPIA01. The sequence continues at coordinate 21,434 of DASPUZ010000172.1, forward strand.
CTCAAGCTCACGATCATGGACGACTCCACGCTCTTCGCGAGCACGCAGAAGGGCGTGCACGACATGATCCTGGCGTACTACGGGCAGACCGACCCCGACATCATGTTCTACTTCTTCCACTCGTCGCGGCTGTCCACGACCAACCGCGTGCACTACCTCAATCCGCAGATCGACAAGTTGCTGGAGCAGGGGCGCACCACGCTGGACGTGCGCCAGCGTGCCCAGATCTATCGACAGGCGCAGGAGATCATCCTGCGGGACGCCGCGTGGATTCCGCTCGTGCAGCGGCAGTCCCCGATCATCGCCAACTATCGGGTGCGCGATTTCGTCATCAACCCGGTGTCGCAGGACTGGCTGTTGAGCGATACTTGGCTGGGCCGCTGATCCGGCCGGAGGGGCCGGCCGCGGGATGAGCGTCCTCGGACCCGTCCCGCCAGCCCGCACGAGCCACGGAGCGCC
>DASPUZ010000173.1:0-2443 GCA_035622635.1 bacterium
GAGCAGCTCGACACGATGGCCCACAAGGGGGTGTTCCTCTGTCCGACGCTCAGCCCTGAGGCACGGGCGCGGGAGTTGAAGTTGACCCCGTCGGATCCGCACCTCGCGCGCTGGCAGGCCCAGGCCTATGACGCCATGTACCAGACCGTCGCCCGTGCGCACCGCACGGGCGTGATCATTGTTAGCGGCAGCGATGCGGCGATGCCTGGGGTGCGGCACGGCCACGGGGGAGCCTATGAGATTGCCCAACTCGTCAAGGCGGGGTTGACGCCGATGGAGGCGTTGGTGGCTGCGACCAGCAACGCCTCCCGCTGTCTGGACATGAGCGGCGAGGTGGGAACAATCGAGGCGGGCAAGTGTGCCGATCTCGTCTTCGTTGACGGCAATCCGCTCGACCATGTGGAGATGATACAGGACTTGCAGCACGTTCCGCTCGTTCTCAAGGCGGGGCGGGTGGTGGCGAACCGGCTGGCAGCGCCGCCTTCGACCTTCCCCCGAGGGCCGCAGCGTGCTGCTGCGACATCACCGGGGGGGTGACATTATGGGCGGAGAACGTCTTCGCATCGGGATCATCGGGGCCGGTATTGCGGGGCGGCGGCACGCGGCGGCGTTCGCGCGCCACCCCGGGGCAGTCGTCGCTGCTGTCGCCGAAGTCGACGACGCGGCGGGACAGGAGTTTGCCGAGAAGTTCGGCGTCACGCATGACCGGGACTATCGCCGGATGCTTGAACGGGGCCTGGATGCCGTGGTGATCTGTGTACCACACGCACTCCACCTGGAGTGTGGAAGGGCAGCGGCCGAGGCGAGGGCACACATCCTGATGGAAAAGCCGATCGCCAATACGCTCGACGAAGCCCACGCGATCCTTGAGGCCACCTCGCGGGCGGGGGTGACCCTGATGATGGGCTACGTGCACCGCTTTCGGCCGGAGGTCAGCAACGCTCGCCGGTTGATCGTCGAGGGCCGCCTCGGCCGCGTGGCGACAGCCCTCGATCGCTTTGTCAGCGGTAGCATGGTAGATACGCCCGCGTGGGTGTGGGACCGCGCCCAAGCTGGCGGTGGGGTCCTGATGTACGGCGGCGTTCACCCGATCGACCGCCTGCGCTGGCTCGTGGGGGAGGAGATAGTCGAGGTGCACGCCCGGACGGCTACGTACGCCAATCCCACCACGGTCGAGGACGGTGTTGTCGCCCTGCTCACGTTCCAGTCGGGAGCCTTCGGAGCGCTGTACGAGAACGCACCCGGGTACGGGCGCTTCGGCCAGTGGACCACTGAGGTTTTTGGCACTGAAGGCGCGCTGGCGATCACGACGGGCTCCACCCTGGAATATAAGGGCTACGGCCAACACGAGCATTGGACGTACGAGGAGGATCACCGGTTCGACCGCCAGGCCGAGGAGTTTGTGGCGGCAATCACGGAGGGCCGACCACCGTCGGTCACCGGGGAAGACGGTCTCCGCGGTCTCGAGGTGGTCCTCGCCATCTACAGGTCAGCATCAAGCGGTCGCCCACAGGCGACATGCCCATCGTAGCTGAGTAGGCACGCTTCGCCCGCGGCGAGCAGTTTGGCGAAGGGGCTGAAACAGCGCGCCCAGGATGCCAAATGCAGACTCATAGGATCGCAACGCGAATAGAAACCTTCGATTGAGACGTGCTGTAAATGTTGGGGTGTGCTCGTTCACGTTCTTGGGTTCAAGGTGAGGGAGGGGGCTTCGACCAGTTCAGAACAACGCACGCTCGCGCGCTTATTAGGCCGAGCGGATAATGTTTGACATCCCTGCTGCGTAGCGAACGCTCGGGTGGTGGAAGTAGCGGCGGACCTTCTTCGGTTGCCGCTGGGTGCTGCGTAGATACCCACGGACGTTGTTCATCAACTCGCCTTGGTTGTGGGGGCGTTGCCGCCCGACCGCGTTCGTTTTGACATCGTTGTTGAGGTACTCGTCCGGATTGAGATCCGGACTGTAGCCAGGCAGAAAGAATAGACGGAGCCGAGCACCTCGGCGCGCCACCCACCGCTTCACCTTGGTGCTGCGGTGCACCGGATGCTCGTCGATGATGAGAAAGCCCGGCCGCTGTGTGTGCCGCAGCACGCGGCGGAGGAAGCGGATGAACATGACGTACGTGAAGCGCCCCTTGAAAACCTTGAACGCCAACCAGCCGCGGTTGGTGATGACCGAGATCACGTTGTACCGAAACCGTTGCCCCGTACCGGGGACCACGGGGATCTCGCCGCGGCGCCCCCACGAACGCCCCGCCTGATGGTCGGAGCGCAGGCCCATCTCATCCCCCCAGAAAATCGTGGCCGCGTGCTGCCGCGCGAGCGCCCGGATCGTCGAATACTCCTCCTCCACCCAGCGGTGCGTCGCCTCCGGATCCCGCTCAATAGGCGCGTCGCAGAGTGCCGTTGAGGCGAGGAGAGCAGTGACGGGGACGAGCAGCATCAG
>DASPUZ010000174.1:0-8631 GCA_035622635.1 bacterium
CCTCGGCGAGGAAAGATCACTGTCCACATCGGCCAGGCCATCGTCCCGTCAAAGGCGAAGACCCGGCGCGACCAATCAGCGTTGACCGCACGCGTGATGGAGGCGATCACGCGGCTGTCGGGCAAAGGCGCGGCAATCTCAAAGGAAGGCAACATGATCGGCCTGCGCGCCGCCGTTTCTTACAGCCGTGGACTGTACAAAACGGGTTCTTTTTGAGGCGGCCGCGCGTCATTGGGAGGCGCAGGACACCTCGCTAGACGCGCGATGTTGACCTGGGACGCACCTGACTCTGCCGGACGCCCGTGGGGCGGGCCCCCCTTTTCCGACAGTTCCCGACTGACGGGCCACAAGGTAGCCTAGAATAGGTCCACTCTCGGGTGGGCAACCCACGTCCAATTACGCAGGTTGCCGGCTCGTCCATCCTATCTAGGCGGTGTTGTCGGGCGCTGCGCTCCGGTAGGGCGCCGCGGTCTCACCCGTGCCGTCGGGCGCGCCCTGGGCGCCGTCTCCGCGCTCGCTGGGGCGCGTCCGGCCGCGGGCCGAGAGGCATCACCGCTGGGAGACGAGTCTGCCTCCCTGTGCCACGCCAGCGACCTGTCGGATAGCCGCGATATCCGCCGTGGGATCGCCCCGTAAGGCCACGAGGTCGGCCGTGGCTCCGACGGCTAGGCTTCCGACCTCACGCTCGAGTCCCAACAGTCGCGCGGCATTCGTGGTCAGAGCCGCCAGCGCCTCAGTGGGCGTGTACCCGGCGCCGACGAGGCCCGCCGCTTCGCTGTGCGGATCGCCGTGCCACCCGTCGCCGCCGGCCGCGACCAGCACGCCGTGCGCCCGCGCCATCGACAGGGTTTCAGCATACTGCCGGATCGCCTCAACACTCTTCGTCCGGTAATGGTCCGGCACCGCCGGGCTCGTCGCGGCCTGTTGGATGATCCCGTAGGTGGCCACGAGGTACGTGCCGCGGGACGCCATCGCCTCGAGTTGGCGGTCCGTCAGGAAGACGCCGTGCTCCACGGTATCCACGCCGGCTTCCAGTGCCCAATCCACGGCGTCCCCACCGTGCGCGTGCACGGCCACCCTGTGCCCGCGGAGATGCGCCTCGTGGACGAGTGCGTGCACCTCCTCGCGGGAGTACTCCGGCGCCGCGGGCGAGAGTCCGGCGGTCGAGACGCCGCCCGTGATCATACCCTTGACCCAATCCACGCCGGCCCGCACCTGCGTGCGTACGGCCCGGCGGATCTCCTCTGGGCCGTCGGCCTGATATCCCATGTACCAGCCGTGGCCGCCGGTGCGCATGATGAACTGCCCGCTGATGTAGAGCGTCGGTCCCATCATCGTGCCCGCGCGGACGGCGCGCCGCCACACCACATCGTAGTGGTCCTTCTCGCCGACGTCCCGCAGCGTCGTCACCCCGGCCGCAAGCAGGGCGCGTGCATTCGCGACGGCCTTGATCGTCATGGTCACGGGGTCCTCTTTCGCCTGGGCCTCCTCGTCTCCCATCTCGATGCCCAGGTGGTCGTGGCAGTCGATGAACCCCGGCACGACGACGTACGGAGACCAGTCGACGTATGCCTCCGCCGTCGGCGACCACGGCTCCAGGGTGTGAATGCGCCCGTGCTCGGCCACGAGCCGCCAGTCCTTCTGCAGCGCGCCCGAGGCACCTAACAGCCACCCGCAGCGATACACTGCCATCGTCGACCTCCTCAGCGGGCGCCGGGATCAGATCCGGAGCTTCGGATCCAAGACCTCGCGAATCCCGTCGCCGAGATAGTTGAAGCCAATGGTGGTAACGAAAATGGCCGCGCCCGGCAGCGTGGCGATCCACCACGCCGTTGCGAGGTAGTCCTCCCCGTCCGCGGCGAGCCCGCCCCAGCTCGGCACGTTGGCCGGCAGGCCGAGGCCGAGAAACGACAGCGTCGCGGCAATGAGAATCATCTGGCCGACCTGCAGCGTCGAGATCACGATGATCGACGACCAGAGGTTCGGCAGGATGTGGCGGACCATGATGCGGACGTCCGATGCCCCCGCGGCCGACGCGGACTGCACGAAGTCCATGGTGCGTAGGGCGACCGTGGACCCGCGGATCACCCGCGCGTAGTAGACCCAGCCGCCGAGCACCATGACCACGACGAGGTGTGCGACGCCGCCGCCAAAGATCGCCACGATCGAGATGGCCAGGACCAGGTAGGGGATCGCGAGCTGGAGGTCGACGAGCCGCATCAGCAGGCTGTCGAGCGCGCCGCCGTAGTTGCCCGAGATGAGGCCGACCGTAGTCCCCAGGACCATCGCCAACACGACCGCCCAGACGCCGATGCCGAGTGACACGCGCGAGCCGAACAGGATCTGGCTGAGCAGATCGCGGCCGAGGGCGTCCGTGCCGAGCGGGTAGCCCGGCGATCCGGGCGGTCGGAGCCGCGCGACGAGGGACTGCGCCTGGGGGTCGTGCGGGGACAGCAGGCCCGCGCAGGCGGTCGCGAACAGCACGAGGCCGACGAGGGCCGCTCCGGCCACGAGCTTACGGCTCCGCAGCGCCCGGCGGGTGCGCTTATCCGTAGGTCATCCTCGGGTCGATGCGACTGTAGGTGATATCGGTCGTCGTGTTCACCAGCACCGTGACCGCCGCGACCACCATGACGAACGACTGGACGACGTTGAAGTCGCGGGCGTTGATCGCCTGCAGGACGAGCTGGCCCATCCCCGGGTAGGAGAAGACCTGCTCGGTCACGATCGCGCCGCTGAGCAGATAGGCGACTTGGAGCCCGATCATCGTGAGCGCCGGCAGGATCGCGTTGGGTAGCGCGTGCTTGAGGATCACCCGCGCCTGCGGCAGGCCCTTGGCGCGGGCCGTCCGCAGATAATCCGAATGGTAGGTGTCCAACATCGACGAGCGGACCAGCCGGGTGATGACCCCCATAGAGTAGGTGCCGAGCGTCACGCCGGGCAGCACGACGTGCCGCAGGCCGCCGGACCCGAACGTGGGAAACCACTTGAGGTTGACGCCGAAGACCAGCACGAGCACGAGCCCCAGCCAGAACACCGGCACCGACTGGCCGAAGACCGCGACCCCGGAGCCCAGGAAGTCGAGCGGCGACCCGGAGCGCGTGGCCGACGCGATCCCCAGCGGGATGGCCACGACGATCATCATGCCGAGCGCGAACAGCGTCACGTAGAGCGTGTTCGGGAGCCGGTCCAGCACCAGCGGCAGGGCCGGGAGGCTCTGGCTGAACGAGGCGCCGAGGTCGCCGTGGGCGGCCGACCACACGTAGGCCGCGTACTGCACGTATAGCGGACGGTCGAAGCCGAGCAGGTGCTCCATCGTCCGCACTTGCTCGCTGGACGCGGTGACGGGCAGGTAGAGCCCCACCGGATTGCCCGACACGTGGACGAGCGCGAACACGACGGTGAGCGTCGCGAAGACGGTCAGCGCCGCCTGCATCAGCCGGCGGAGGACGAAGGCCATGCGTCGGGTCTCTACTTCCTGCGACCGCGGCTAGCGGCGGGGCCGCGCCGGGCCCCCGTACCCCCCAGGCACCGCACGGGGCGGCTGCGCGCCCCTAGTGGACGGAGACGCCGGAGAGGTCCACCCGCTCGTCGGGCAGCGTTGTGAAGCCCTGGACGCGCTTCGAGACGCCCCAGATCGTGTACTCCTGGTACAGGTAGATGTACGGCGCCGTGTTGTGCATGATGAGCGCCGCCTGCTTGTAGAGCGCGAGTCGGCCCGGGGTATCGAGCGTTCGGTCCGCGCGGTTCAGCAGCGCATCGTAGTCCGTGCTGCAGAAGTACGAGTAGGCCTGGCCGCAGCGCTCGACGCCAAGCGCGATGTCGGCGTCGGGCTGCGTCGAGTAGCCGATGAAGATCATCGGGCCCAGTTTCTTCTGGACGAACTGTCCGATGAAGGTGCCCCAATCGAAGACGTGGAGGTCCACCTGGATGCCCAGGCTCTGCAGCTGGCCGGCGATCGCCTTCGCGACCTCGGCGTCGCTCGTGTACCGACCCTGCGGCGCATAGAACTCGAGGTGCAGCGACGACGCCGGTGACCCCGCCTCCGCCAGCATCTGTTTCGCGCGGGCCGGATCGTAGGGGAACGCCGAGATGGTCTGGTCGAAGCCGAAGTACTCCGGGGACAGCGGCTGGCCCTGCAGCGGCTTGCCGTACCCGCGCAGCAGGTCCCTGACGATCGCCTGCTTGTCCACCGCGTAGTTCAGCGCCAGCCGGACCTTGTTGTTCTGCAGCGGCCCGGGCTTCGTGGTATCCAGGATGACGAACATCAACCGGAGCGAAGGAATCGCGGACACGGTGAGCGTCGGCTGCGACGTGACCAGCTGCAGCAGGTCGGGCGTCAGGTGGTTGACGATCTCGACCTCACCGGTCTTGAGCGCGTTCACGCGCTGGACGGTCTGCGTGATGGAGTAGAACGTGACGGTGCCAATCTGCGGGGCCCGGCCCCAGTAGTTCGGGTTCGCGCGCAGCACGACGTCCTGCCCATTCGTCGCGTTCACAAACTCGTAGGGGCCGGTGCCGACCGGGTGCTTCGCGAACCCGTCCGCCCCGACGCTCTCATAGTACTTCTGCGGGAGCACGAATACCCGCGTCAGCGCCAGCGGTAGGTTCGGGAAGGCCTGTTTTGTGGTGACCTCCAGCGTGTACGGGCCCGTCGCTTTCGCGGACTGGGCGAGCGCCAGGTCGGTCGAGATCGGCGCCTTGTTGGCCGGGTCGAGGACCCAGTTCACGTTCCACGCCGCCACTTCGGCGTTGAACGCCTCGCCGTTCGTGAACATCACGCCCTGACGGACCTCGATGGTCCAGGTGGTGGGGCTGGTCAGCTTCCAGCTCGTGGCGAGGTTCGGCATGATCTCGTGCGTCTTGTAATTGAAGTTCATGAGCGGCTCGTTGATCTGGCTGTCCACGTTGAGGGTGTCCTGGACCGTCGACCGTTCGGCGTTAAACGTCTCCGGGTAGATGCCCTGCGCAATGCGAAGCGCACCCCCCGGGGCGCCCGCCGATCGCGCCGTCGTCGCCGTGAGCGCGCAGGCGAGCGCCACGAGGAGCACTCGCGTTGCCACGGCCGTCCCCATGCGCTGCAGTCGGTGCATCGTCATCGCCGGTCTCATCTCCTCCGCCCGCGGTGTGCCTGGTCGGGCTGTGGTTTCGCTTCCGGTGTCGCGCGCGGGCCGAGCGGTGGACAGCGGACGCCCACGGCGGGGCGGCGCAGGGCGACGCGGTCCCGCCGCCGCCAGCCACATCCGGTTCGTTGAGCGGGACTCAGTGCTCGATCACCCCGATGATGCCGAGGCTGGAGCCGGACGGGGCGGCCGCGTACGTCCGAAGGGCGAGGAGAACGCCGTTGGGGGTGCCGCACCGGACTTCTTCGCGGACTGCGCCGTAGCAGTCCCTCATGGTCCCGACGAGATCGCCGGAGCGGAGCACCTCGCCCACCTTGCGGTCGGGCGTCCAGATCCCGCCGGTCTGGCTGAAGAAGAAGTCGGCCGACGACACCGAGATGCGGGGCTCCCGAACCGCCGCGGTTCCGGGGATCATGCGAAGGTATCGCATGACGTTGAGGATGCTGTTGGCGTGGTCGTTGACGTTCTTGGGCCTCACGCGCCCCTCGCCCCCGCACTCGACGATCACGCAGGGAATGCCCTGCGCGGTCAGCAGCGAGAAGAGGCCCTGGTCGAGCCAGCGGTCGGAGGACCGCCAGGTAATCCCCGAACCGCACGCCAGCGCCATGTCCCGGGAGACGCGCACCGCGGGCGAGTCCCCGTCGCGGTAGATCGTGTAGAACACGACATCGTGATAGTTGCCGCCGCCGTGAAGGTCGATGTAGTGCGTCGCATGCGCCTCGACGAGCCGTTTGTAGTCGTGCGCGAGCTGCCAGGTGTGCGACCGCGCACGGTCGCCGGGAAAGATGCGGTTCACGTCGAGATCATCGAACGGGCTGGTGCGCCGCATGGCGTAGAACGCCGACATGTTGGTGATCATCACGCCGACGAGCGCACCGGCGAGCGCGCCGACATCGATCTGTCGGAATGCCTCCCACAGGCCGGCCGTGCCCTCAAGTTCGTCACCGTGGATTGCGGCGTTCACCCACAGGACCGAACCGGCCTTCGCGCCCCGCGCCACCTTGATGGGGAGCTTCAGATCCGTCCCATCAGCCGCTTGGCCGATAGGGACCCACACTTCCGCGACGGTACCTGGTGCGACTAGCGTCCCCCCGATTTCCACACCACTCCCTCTTTCGTGTCCTCCGCGACCGAGTTATGAGCGAGTGTGTTCGCGGCATCCGAATGTCTTTCCTGCCCCGACATGTTGCGACCGCTCGGCGGCGCGGGACGTTGCGACCTTTCTGTTGGCTGATTTGCAACAGACCGTCGCCGCGTATGAGGCCCGCAAGCATCTGCCGACGCCGTCGAAACGTCGTCGGTTGGGGCGATGGGAACGTGAGGGTACGGGCTAAACCAATCGCTGCCGCACGCCCGAAGTAGCTGCTCGACGCGCTCCGGCGGCGGGGCTTTCGGCAGCGTGTACGGGCAGATCGTCTTGATAGACTGCATCGGGTTCTTCGGGATCAACTCGCAGGCGACCGCCCACCGGAAGAAGACGTGCAAGCCGGTCGCGTAGGGATGCAGGCTCGTTTGATTCATCGACGACCGCAGCGCCGTGAGATACCGCTGACAGTCCATCAGCGTGAGGTCGCGTAGGAGGACATTCGCCTGGTCCTTCTCGACAAACACCCGGAACCTGCCCAGGTCGTTGCGATAGTTCCGAATCGTGGCCTCGGTACAGCCGCGAATCTGACGGCTCAAGACAAAGGCTTCAATCGCAGCGTCCAGCGTGAGGTCTTGCGGTGCCATGTCATCCCCGGCGTCCCCGATGACGCCCCGTCTGAACGCTGAGGAATAGGGTCAGGCAGAGTCTTCACCATCGGCCTTGCTCGATTCGAGGTGACCTCCTGAGTATTGCCCTCTCTGCCCACCCCCTTTGTCGTGCGCTAGGCCGTATTCTGTAAGGCTTTGGTGGAGACGAGGAGATTCGAACTCCCGACCTCCTGAGTGCGATATAGGCGGTCAGCTCGCCAGCCCTTGATTTTCACGGCTTTGCGAGGGGGTGCCTAACGTTCTCCTAACGAAGGGGAGCCATCCAGCCGGGGCTCCCCTTGCTTTCTCTACCTGCTTTGGCTTTCTCGCGCCTGCTGTTCTTCTATGCCTCTGCCCACGCCGCTGGGACGGCAGGGACCGAGACACGGACGTTGATCCGCGCTTCAGCCTTCGCTAGGATCCGCCGGGCTTCCGCTGGGGAGATGAGTGAACTTGAACCCCTTGGGAAATAGGCCATTCTAGATGCCAAAGTTGACGCAGGTCCCGTCATTCGCCCGCCATCCGTCTGGCAGCGAACACGCGCCCACGGCCCGAAACTTACCTGAAGCGGCTTCTTCGGTCGTCGCTCGGGGACTGGGTCGGTTCCATCCGTGACGTGCCAGCCGATGTCGCTAGCCGTACCTGGACCGTCAAGCCGCATGCACATTCTGAAACGGGCGCCGCCTTCTGGGACTCCGGCCGTTGCGTACGGAAGCGCCTACGCACCGCAATACGGCGCGTGCCACCTAAACAGTCGCGCCAGGAACAGCACCGGACAGGCCGTGACCACATGAATGCCGCCCGGCGCCAGGAAGCCTCTCCCCGGATTCGCTGGCGAACCGCCGCGGTGAGGCGGCGCGCGAATATGTGGGACAGGGTGACAATCGCTACGTTTGGGTCTTACCGCCGCAGGTCGATCGTGCGTTGGCGGGGATGCCGAATGCGGGCGACTTCAGGTTGTCCGTCCGGCCCGTTTGCCACGAAGACCACGAAGCGTTTCGAGCGGACAGTCACCAGACACCGCTTGATCGGTAACACCTCGCCTCGAACGGAGACAAACGGATACGGGAGTGACTCAAAGGACGGGAAGGCACGGATCTTCTCAACAATCGCCGCCGTGATCTGATGGCGGATTGGCGGCGCCGGGGGGTTGAGCGTCAATCGCCACTGATCGTGGCGGCGCAGGTCATCAAGCGCGGCCGCCCGGAAGGTGACCGTCAATCGGAGCGACGTCCCTCGGGAGCCTCCCGCTGCAACAGGGCCAGCGCTTCGTCCGCCCCATAACGCGGACCCAGATACTCGGCGGCCGCGTCAAGCGCGATCTCGACCTCTTCGGGGTCGGTGAGCTCAACGACCTGGGGAACACGGACAACCAGAAAGCGATCGCCGTCGCCCTCGATTACGGTTTCGCCTTCGTGTGTCACCGCGCGAAGCTTAGCCGCCAGATCAAGGTTGCGGACCAGCCTTGCCATGACAAGCCTCCCAGAACGTGCCTCAACCCCGATTCTACCACCCGATGAGTGGGCGCGCCGGGCTGCGGGTACCGGGGCCCCTTCTCACCGTCTCGACCGCCCCAAGCCTATAGATCCTTCCTACATCCTCAATGACCTCCCTACGAAGTCCGCCGGGGCGGCGCCGTCGTGGGCTCGATCTCGTTCTCCGCCAACCATTCCTGTATTGCGTCCCAAAGACACTGTTCGCGGAACGCAAACCAGCGCTCGCGTTCCTTCGGCCACCTCGCAAGCACGTCCTTGAACCGCCGGAAGGCGCCCCG
>DASPUZ010000175.1:0-7346 GCA_035622635.1 bacterium
GGCTGTACGACGACTACCGCATCCGGTACGTGAGGACCGTTCCGAAAGCGCTCCCAGCGCGATAGGACGCATAACCCTTGGGACGAAGGGAGCAGGAGAGCCTGGTGCGGGAAATCCGCACGCCGGGTTCGAGGTGGCGGGGGCTGGAATCAGACTTGTACGAGCAACGGTCGGGGTCTGCAAGCCATCGTCGGAGATGGATAGGACTGAAAGACCTCTGCTCGATCCGAGTACTGCGCCAGCCCTCGACCCTACTCCCGCGCTTCCTCACGGGTACGGGGTTCGTCGGCACCCGGCACTTCCCGCCCGGGGTCACGACGTTCAGCGTCAATCTTCCGGGCCGCGTCGTGGCGCTCGATGCCGCCGCCGGGCAGATCGTCTGGCAGCTCAGCGGGTCGAAGCAGGTGCTCGGGTCGCCGGCGGTCTCGAGCGAGGGCGTGGACTTAGCCGGGGACTGCGGAGGCACGGTGTGGGGCTCGACGCTCACACGGGACGCGTCCCGTGGCGCGGGAGTACGGCGGCTTTGCCTGGAAGGGAGGCGTCTCGCTGGCGCCGGGGATCGTCCTAGTGGGGGCGACGAATCCGGCTAACGCCCTGGTTGCGTTGGGCGTAGCCTCTATCCCATGATGCCCCGCCCGCCACCGCAGCCTCGGCGCCGCCTCTCCCGTTGGCCATGAAAGATGTGATCTGCGCGTTGCGGTTCGACGTGGATCGGACGGGAGGGGTCGCTCATCGCTGCGCCTCGCCGCGGACCGCGTCGTCGCCTCCGGCGCCCGCGGTGAGGCTTGACGATGTAGGCGTCGTGAAGCGGCCGACCACGATCGGGTGCTCGTTGTTGGGATAGAACTGCGAGTCGGCGCGCGTGCTCCACGAGTAGCCGCTGATCATGCCGTCCTGCGCGGCATACAGTCGCAACGTGCCTCGTCCGACGCCTGTCTTGCGAGACCCTACGAGCATGCGGGTGTCCGAGAACCCATGCCCCGAGCGAGACGAGTCGATGACCGCGATCTCGTACTGACGCAGTCCAGGCTCGAGCGGCGCCGTCGTCACCCTTGGCGCCGCGACGCCGTCCGCCAACATGACATGGCCGGTCGATTCGCCGCCCGGCGGGTAAGCGATCGCGATGACGTCCCCGGCCTGAATTGCCGTCACCCTGAGCACCGGTTCGAATCCGCGCCCGGCATCGATCGTGCGGACGTAGTCGATCGCCCGCGGATCGCTTTTGCCGAACCACTGCCGGATCACGATACGGTTGAATCCGTATGCGCGCTCGAATACGTGGGTGACGAAGGAGCTGCAGACGCTGCGATTGGCGGCCGGACCCTTGCCGTCCTCGGCCCACCGCACGATGGTGGGACGGGAGCCGTACACGTTTCGGTCGGGAGCGACTTCGCGAAGGAGGCGTTCCGCCCAGAGGACCTGTGGGGATTGCGCGGGAACCGCGGCCGTGCTGCCGCCCGCCGAGATCACCACGAGCAGACCGATCGTAGCGGCCAACACCGCTACCTTCTTGATGATCCTCATCGAGGTTCGTGCCTCCAGAGTGTCATGTCCGTCCGCTGTAATGCCCTCGCCGCGTGTGTCGACGCGAGGCGGCGGGCGCCTCCCGGTCCCACGCGATCGAGACCGGTGAGGCGCTGTCACCCTGCATTTGAATCGTACCGTGCATCCGGATAGTTCCCGCACGTCGGCAATCTCCACCTCCCACCTCACGCGTCGTCTTTTTCCCGTCGCGCGACTGCACAGACACCGTGGATCCGTGCGCCGTTGTGCACCTGGGATAGACCAAACCGCTGTCCACGTGCACCGGGGAGCGCTCATGCGCGTGTGACGAATTCTTTGCAGTTCCACGGCGAAGCCGTGAAGCGACGCGGAAGCTTCGACCGCCGTGCATCGCTCCACGCCTGGCGAGCGGTATTCCCACTCGTCGGGATATCCCGCACAGCGCCGGCGAGAACGGGATGCCGTGGGCCATTCAGCATTGTACGTCCTTTGGCGCGACGTCCCAGGGCATCTTCATCAGTTTCGCACGGGTTCGTTACAGAGTTTTTGAGAGACCTTCATAGGGCCGCGCTTATAGTCATGTGTAGCAAGCCGTTGACGCGTACGACGCGGATGACTCTCTGCGGGTCTTCCCAGACGGGACCGTGATCACATGTCGGTCCGTGCTTAGGTGTCCTTCGCGTTGCGGGCGGTGGCAGTCTGCGCGTGCAGAGTTGCGCGCGTGCCGGCGAGGCGGCCGTGGAGTGAAACGGTGCGGTGGGTGAAGGACGACAACGGGGGGCGGGCGGTCGCCGCGAACCCAAGGCTGCGCCAAATCGGAAACGCAAGTGCGCTCACGGGGCTCAGCGCTCGGACGCTGCGCTACTACCATGAGCTCGGACTCGTGGTGCCGCGGGCCCGGGTCGGGAACGGGACGCGCCTGTACACGTGGGAAGATCTTGAGCGGGTCGAGGAGATCAAGATCCTCCAGCGTCTTCTCGGGCTATCCCTGCGACGCATCAAAGACCTGCTAGCGGACGCGTCGGAGATCGCGCCGGCCCCGCCGGGATCGACGACGGAGATCTCACCGGTGCAGCGCCGAACCGCGGTCGCGCAAGCCATTCGTGCCATTGAAGAGCTGGCGCTCGTGGTTCGAGAGCGCCAGCGTGCGCTGGGTCGTTTGGAAGCGAGGTTGGCGCGGCGGGGCCGTGCTCTCCATCGTTTATTGGCTAAGATCGATGCCGCGGCTCCCGGCCCCTGTGCCGGAGGTGGAATGTGCAACGGAGAGTTTGGGGGTGGCTGATCGTCACCGTGGCCCTCGTCGTCGGCGTTCTTGCGGGCCGGGGGTTGGGGCCGGTGGGATCGGGGGCCACGGCCCAGGCGCCGACGTCGGCGCGCGCGCAGGCTGGACGGGGGCGGCAGCAGGTCCCTGACGTCGGTGTTGGACACCCGAGCTATGAGAGTCTTCCGGTCACGCTCCAGCTCACGGCGAGCATCGCATCGCTGCGGGAAGCGGTACTGCTGCCGCAGACGTCCGGTTACCTCGAGCGGGTCACGGTGCGTCCCGGAGCCAGGGTGACGGAGGGAGAGGTCTTGGCGACGATTGACCATGGCCAGCTGGACGCCCAGGTCGCCCAGTCCCAGGCGCAGCTGGCGGCGGCAGAGGCGGGCGTGCAATCGTCCCAGGCGTCGCTGGCCACGGCGCAGGCGCAATATCTCAACTCGGTCGCGGGCGTGCGGAGTGCCCAGGCCCAGCTCGGGAACGCAAAGGCGGGGCTCGCCAAGGCCCAGGCCACACTGGCGGACGAGCAGGCGACTTACCGTCGCGAGGTGATGCTCGTGCAAGAGGGAGCGGACGCGCAGCAGACACTGGACGACGACAAGGCGGCGCTCATCTCGGATCAGTCGGATGTGCAGGCCGCGCAGGCGCAGATCGGGGTCGCCGAGGCGCAGCTCGCGGAAGCGCAGGCGCAGGCCGACGCGGCCCAGCAGCAGATCGCCGCGGCGACGTCCCAGGTCAGAGCGCAGCAGGGGCAAGCGGCGGGCGAAGCGGCGGCGTTGCAAAGCGCGCAGGTGCAGCTCGGCTACGCGACCATCACCGCACCGTTTGACGGCGTCGTGGTGAGCCGGGACCTGGATCCCGGCGCGTACGTCACCCCCGGGACATCGACCCCGATCGTGACGGTGGCCGACGTGAATCATCTGTACGTCGCCGTGAACGTGGCCGAAGCTGACCTCACGCTGCTGCATCAGGGTGCCGCGGTGCGCCTGCTGGTCGACGCGTATCCCGGGCGCACCTTCTCGGGGACGGTCACGCGGATCGCGGGCGGGGTGGATCCGAGTACCCGGACGATCGACGTCGAGATCGACATACCGAACCGGGGGCACCTGCTCTCGCCGGGAATGTACGCGACCGCACAGATCACGGCGGGGACACAGCGGGTGCTCGTGGTCCCGTTGAGCGCCCTTGTCACGGTGGGCGACCAGCACTTTCTCTGGAAGGTCGCCGAGGGGAGGACGACGGAGGTGCCGGTGACCACCGGGCAGGCGACGGGTGACGTGGTCGCGATCACCGGGGGGGTCAGCGCCTCCGACACGGTGGTGTTTCGCGGGAGCGACCTCGTACGCGAGGGGCAGGCTGTCCGCGCCACGGCCGTGGCCCTGTAGGGGAGGATAGCTAGTCCATGTTCCTGACCCGTGCCGCGATCCGCAACCCGGTGATGGTGCTGATGGTGTGTATCGCCGTCATCGTGCTGAGCCAGATCGGACTGGCGCGTCTGCCGCGGGATCTGTTCCCCAACATCACGCTTCCGGTGATCCAAGTCCAGACGACATACCAGGGGGCGAGCCCGGAAACGATGGAGCGGACCGTGACCTATCCGCTCGAGCAGGCGGTGACGCGCGTGGCGGGGGTGACGCAGATTTTGTCCACCACGCGGCAGGGGACGAGCAACATCCAGATCTGGTTCGATTGGGGCGCCAACCTCGACGTGGCCGAGATCGAGGTGATCCAGAACGTGCAGCGGCAGCTGCACAATCTCCCCACGGGCGTGTCTCAGCCGTTCGTGCTGAAGTTCGACGTCTCCAATATTCCGGTCGCCCAGGTCGTCGTGGAGGGCGGGGGACTCGACGCCAAGCAGTTGTACGATCTCGGGTACAACACGATCGAGCCGCAGCTGGAGCGATTGGACGGCGTGTCGCAGGCGATCGTCCACGGCGGGCTGGTCCGGCAGATCAACGTGAACGTGGACCCGCACAAGCTCCTGGCGACCGGGCTCACGTTGCAGAACGTCATCACCGCGATCAACAACTATGACCAGCTGATCCCGTCCGGGAACCTGCAAAACTCCGCCATCAACTACCAGCTGAACGTCCCGTCGCTCCTGCAGAGTGTCCCGGAGATCCGCAACGTCGTCGTGACCGAGCAGAACGGAGTCCCGGTGCACGTCCGCGACATCGCCCAGGTCGTGGATGGGGCGGCCACCCAGAGCGAGATCGTGGACGTGGACGGCAAGACGGGCGTGCTCCTGTCGGTGGCGAGGGATCCGGGGACCAACACCATCCAGATCGTGAACGAGCTCCGGCAGGCGCTCCCGCACCTCTCGGGGATTCCGAAGGGCGTCCAGCTGCAGATCTCGTTCGACCAGTCCCAGTACATTCGCGCGGCGATCGCTACGCTCACGCATGAGGCGCTGATCGGCGCGTTCTTGACGTTCCTGGTGGTGCTCGTGTTTCTCCGGAGCGGGTGGAGCGTGGTCATCGTCAGCGTGGGGATCCCGCTGTCGGTCTCCGCGGCGCTGCTGCTGCTCTACATGACGGGGCAGACGCTCAACATCTTCACGCTCGGGGGTCTGACCCTCGCCATTGGGCGGCTCGTCGATGACGCGATCGTCGTCCGCGAGAACATCACCCGCCACCTGGCGATCCCCGGGACGCCGGTGCTCCAGGCTGTGCTGGACGCGACGCAGGAAGTCGGGCTGCCCGTCCTCGCGTCCACGTCCACGACGATCGCGGTGTTCTTCCCGGTGGTGTTCCTGAGCGGGATCTCGCAACGGCTGTTCGTGCCGATGGCGCTCACGGTGATTTTCGCCCTTGCCGCATCCTACCTCGTTTCCATGACGATCGACCCGCTCTTGAGCCTGCGACTGCTCCGGGCCTCCACGGGCCAAGGGCCCACGGGTCCCGGGGTGATTCTCCGGCTCGGACGGTGGAGCGAGCGGATGATGGATGCCATCGACGAGCACTACCAGCGGACGCTTCGGTGGACGCTCGGCCACGGCAGAGCGGTGCTGGGGATGATCGGGCTGCTCCTCGTCGTCTCGCTCGTCGCCGCCGGCGGGATCGGCACCGAATTCTTCCCGGCGACCGACGAGAGCCAGTTCTCGATCCAGGTGCGGGTGCCCGAGGGGACGGCGGTGCAAGCGACGCAGCAGACGGTCGACCAGATCACGAAGATCGTCCGGCAGGCCATTCCGGCGAAGTATCTGGTGGCCGTCTACTCGATTACGGGGGTGCCGTCCACCGGGGGCGGGTTCGGGTCGAACGCCGGGGAGAATTACGCCACGGTACAGGTTCGTCTGGTCTCGCCGACGCAGCGGCCCGAATCGTCGGACGAGTATGCGAACGACGTGCGGCGCCTGGTCACGGCCGGGGGGTTCCCCGGGGTGCAGATGTTCGTCCAGCCGGGCGGGCTGGAGCACGCCGTCGTCAACTTCGGCTCTGCCGCCCCGATCGATATCCAGCTGCTGGGCTACGACCAGACGGTGGGGGCGCAGCTGGCCCAGCAAGTCGCCGCGATGGTGGCGGCAACTCCCGGGACCGCGGACGTGCAGATCACGCCCCAGGGACAGTCGCCGGACTTCGACGTCGAGGTCGATCAGGAGAAAGCCGCGCAGCTCGGGTTGAGCCCGACCACGATCGCCAATGAGGTCAACACGGCGCTGGCGGGGAACGTCGCGACGGCGAGCCAGTTCATCGACCCGGTGACCGGGAACGAGTACAACCTGGTGGTCCAGCTGCAGAATCAGTACCGGTCGCAGCCGGAGGATCTGGGGACGGTCCCCCTCAATGCCCTCCCCGATCCCGCGGCCGCCAACGCGCCGCCGCAGCCCGCCGTCCCGATCCTGCTGCGCGACGTCGCGAAGATCAGGCTCGGGAGCATGCCGCTCCAGATCAACCGGAAGAACGAGCAACGCGTGATCGACGTGACCGCCAACGTCGTCAACCGGCCGCTCGGGGCCGTCTCCCAGGATATCGAGAACGAGCTCAACCGCCTGCCGTTCCCCACCGGGTTCACCTACCACATGGCGGGGCAGACGGAGGCACAGTCGGGGGCGTTCTCGAGCCTGGGATTCGCGATGGTCCTCGCGCTCATGCTGGTGTACATGATCATGGCGTCCCAGTTCCAGTCGCTCCTGGACCCGTTTGTGATCATGTTCACGGTGCCGCTGGGGTTCATCGGTGTGATCTGGATGCTGCTGCTGACCCACACCACGCTGTCGATCATCTCGTTCATGGGTGTGATCACGATGATCGGGATCGTCGTATCGAACGGCATCCTGCTCGTGGACTACGCGAACAAGCAGCGCGTTGCGGGGCTCTCGACTCACGACGCGGTGGTGCGGGCCGGCCGGATTCGGCTCAGGCCCATTCTCATGACGGCCATCGCCACGGTGTTCGGGATGATCCCGATGGCGCTGGGGCTCGGGGAAGGGGCGGAAACGAACATGCCACTCGCGCGGGCGGTGATCGGGGGCCTCACGGTGTCGACCGGACTCACCTTGCTCGTGATTCCCGTGCTGTACGTGTTCTTCAAGGAGCGGTTCCAGCGGCACCGCCCCAGGCCATCATGACCGCGACTGCCG
>DASPUZ010000176.1:0-31365 GCA_035622635.1 bacterium
CGCAAGGTACAGGCCCTTGTGCATCCGGTCCGAGATGTCCGCGACGTTCCTCGGGTCGCGCCCCAGGTAGAGCGGGCGCATCTCTCGAACGGCCTCTGCGATCGGCATCGCCTGGAGCCCGCCGGTCGCCTCCCCTACCCCATGCACTCCCTCGTCGGTCAGGACCTTTACGAAGACCCAGTTCTTCCACGGATTCCCTACGACGAGCGTCTTTACGTCGACGATTTTCATGGGAGCCTCCCCCCGCAGAAAGGCATCGGCGCGATGAGCGCCCGCTGCCAGGGCTCAGCGGCGCAGAATGCGTGCGACCAGCGGGCGGCGGGCGCGGCGGTCCCGCTCCAGATGTTTGCGGCCCGCCCCATCCCGCGCCGAGCACGACGCCATCCGAAACGGACCGGAGCCACACGTGCCATCATTCCAAGACCGAATATAGTCTCACATGGATACAGTGTCAACACAGATTCCAGGCCCCAACTCTCAATATGTGAGAAGGCTATATTGAATCCACTGGGCGGTTGGTGTATGCTCGTGCCTGGTAATGCACCCCGGGGGGCGGGATGTGCTCTCCGGGACGGGAGGTACTGGTCATCACGAACGCACGAACGGACGAACCGCGCTCGTATCTGCCGCAAGCGCTCAGCAAGGGGCTCGCCATCCTCGACTGCTTCAGCCGGCAAGAACAGGAGCTGACCGCGGCGGATCTGAGCCGCAAGCTGGGAGTCCGAGTCAGTACGTTGTATCGCTACCTTGCGGTGCTGGAGGCGGAGGGATACATCGAACGGGTCCCGGGAACAGGGAAATACACGCTCGGACTGCGCCTTGTCGAGCTCGGCGGCGTAAGCCTCAGCCGCATCGAGGTCCGCCGGCATGGCCAGGGCGAGCTCGAGTCGCTGGCGGACGCGACCGGGCTCAACGCAAACTTGGGCGTGCTCTACCGGGGCGATACTCTCCATCTTGCCTTCGCAGTCCGCACCGATGTCGATCGTCTCTACTCCGTGGTGGGGCGGCGCACGCCGGCCCACTGCACGGCGCTCGGCAAGGCGATGCTGGCATACCGGCCCTGGGACGAGGTGCGGTCCACGATCGAGCGCTACGGCTGGCGTCCGCTCACGCCGAACTCCATCCGCGACTTCGAGCGGCTCGCCACCGAGCTCGACGAGATCCGGGCACGCGGGTACTCGGTCGATCATGGCGAAGTGCATCCGACCAACTCCTGCGTGGCTGCACCGATCCGCACGCAGGGTGGGAGCGTGGTGGCGGCGATCAGCGTGAGCGGCCCGAGCCAGGCGTTTCAAGGCGACGCGTACCGCCGTGTGGTCGAGCACGTGACCTCCCACGCAGACCGACTGTCGCTCCGGCTCGGCTACGCTGAGCGCACGCCGGTACGGATCTGAGGAGCGGGAGGTGGTGGCCGTCGTCGCTCGATCGGTCAGGAACGGCCTCGGATGAGCGCGCGGAAGATCGCGATCACCCGGGCCGCACCGAACGCCCGAGCAGGCCGAAGTGCTCCTTGCCGACCTCGCCGATGTGGAACGCCGGTACGCATCCGGGGTTCGATCGCCGCGGCATGACATGGGAGGTTGCCAAATGGTCACGCAGATGAGAGGTGTTTTTGCCATTCCCCCGACCCCGTTCACGCCGAGTGGCGAGCTGGACGAGCCGGGGCTTCGAAGCACGCTTCGGTTCTGCCTCCGCGCAGGCGTGCACGGCATCGTGACGCCCGTCAACGCAAGTGAGTTCACGAGTCTCAGCGACGACGAACGCAAGCGCGTCGTGGAGATTGCCGTGGACGAGGTGGATGGCGCGGTCCCGGTCGTCGCAGGCGTGGCCGGAACGTGTCTGGAGCATGCGGTTGTGTTCGCGCGGCACGCCCGCGAGGTGGGTGCGGACTCCGTGATCGCCATGCCGCCGTACGCCCGCAAGGCGACCTCGCAAGAAATCGCCGCGTACTACCGGGCGATCGCCGCCGCGGCCCAGCGACCCGTGTGGATCCAGAACCATCTCCCGCCGATCGGGACGCAGATGTCACCGGAGTTCCTCGCCGACCTCGTTCGCGACGTCGAGTGGGTGGACTACATCAAGGAAGAGTGCTGGCCCCCGGGCCACTACATCACGGCGGCCCTGGAGCGGTGTGGCTCGAAGCTCAAGGGCGTCATGGGCGGGATGGCCGGCCGGTACCTCCTCGATGAAGTGCGCCGCGGTTCGTGTGGAACGATGCCGGCCTGCGAGATCGCCGACCTGCACGTCGCCCTGTGGGAGCGGATCGAGACGAAGGACTGGCGCGGCGCCCGCCAGCTCTTCAACGCGATCCTACCGCTCCTGAACATGGAGTTCATGTACGGCGTGGCGGTGTACAAAGAGGTGCTGCGGCGGCGCGGGGTCATCACCAGCACCTACATGCGGCCTGCCGGCCATACCGTGCTCGACGCGTTCGACCTCCAAGAGCTGGATGCGATCCTGGAGGAGCTGACGCCGCTCTTTAAAGTGTAACGCGTCCGCCGACGCTCGACACCATCTGCCGCTTCTTTCGCCGGATGACCCCGGGGTGCCGCGTCAGGACGCGCGCTGCGTCGCAGGAGGCGCCAACGTGACGGCGGCCTCGGCGGTCAGCAGGAGGAACGTGAACGTCTCCTGCAGGTATAGACGGACCACGGCGTCCGTGTGGTTGACGTAGCCGATGGACACATCCTGGCCGATGTGCAGCTCGAAGTCGCCCCCACGAGTAGTGAGGACGACGGCGCCCGAAATGGCCTGGGCCAAGATGATGTCGCCATCGAGCAGCTGCTTAAGGTGCCGCAACACAGGATATCCGTGGTTGTTGGCTTCGCTCACGCCGGCGTACGCCTCGGCGCTCAGGAGGACGGAGTAGGGGCCGTTGACGCCCACGAGGCGCAGCTGGGCCAATGCTCGGGCGATCGCGCCGGGATAGTCGCGCACGTCGGCGGGGAGGGTCATCGCGGGGTTGCTGGTTCCGCTGCGGATCCCCTCGATGCGGCCCTGGGTGTACCCGTCGAAGACGGCGCGGTCCTCGGCAAAGGCTATCTTGCGCGCGGCATCTTTCAGCGGCTGCCAGTCCGAGTCGTTGGCACCGCGTTCCACGTCGTCGATGGCCTGGCGGGTGAGGTCGAACGGAACGCGCCACTCCACCAGCGCCTTCGCCTCGCGCTGCCAGGCCTCGATGCCCTCTGCGGGCGTGTCAATGCGCCACAGGTGGCCCGTACCAACGGCGGCAAGCGCGGGGCCGTTCGGTCCATGCACGTCCACCACGCGCCGTGCGGCAAGATAGCGCTTGAGCGTGCGCGATGCCTCCTGCTCGATCTGACCCCAGGCTGCCTCGGAGATCGGGGCGAGTTCACGATGCAGATTATTCATGGTCGGCGTCTCCTTTGAGGGAACCGATGCCGAGGGATCCGTCGCGTGCTGGTGGCGGCGTTGCTGGTGCGGACTGTGAGAACGGACTTACGCCCGGTGCCTCGGCTGCAGGCTCGTCCGCCGTCACGCTTTCCAGGAACGTCGCAGAGGGAACGAAAAAGAGAGTGCCGGTGATGGCGCGGCTGAAGTCCAGCAACCGATCGTAGTTGCCGGGCGGCCGGCCGACGAACATGTTCACCAGCATCTGCTCGATCCTGTGAGGCGAGCGCGCATACCCGATGAAGTACGTGCCGAACTCGCCTTTCGCCGCCTCGCCAAAGGGCATGTTGTCACGGAGGATCTCGAGCTGCTCGCCGTCCTCCGCGATCGTCGTCAGCGCGTTGTGTGCCGAGGTGGGCTTGACGGCGTCATCGAGCTCGATGTCGGACAGCTTCGTCCGGCCGATGATGCGCTCCTGTGTCTCCGTCGAGAGAGCGTTCCAGCCGCCCAGATCATGGAGATACTTCTGCACGATCACGTAGCTGCCGCCGGCGAACGTCGGGTCCTCGTCACCGACGATCGTGGCGTCGAGCGCCGCCTCGTCTGTGGGGTTCTCCGTTCCGTCGACGAATCCGAAGAGATCGCGGTTGTCGAAGTAACGAAAGCCGTGCACCTCGTCGATGGGGGATATCGCACTGCCGAGCCGCGTGACGATCTGCGTCGCGAGCTCGAAGCAGAGATCCATCCGTTCAGCGCGGATATGGAAGAGAATGTCGCCGGGCGTGGAGACGGCCCGATGCGGCCGGCCGGCGACCTCTCGGAACGAATGGAGCTCCGCCGGTCGCGGCGGCCCGAAGAGGCGGTCCCACGCGTCGGAGCCAAACCCCATCACACAGGACAGGTCGCCGTCCGCGTCGCGGAACCCAACCGCGCGCACGAGCGCCCCAAGATCTCCGCAAACCGACCGAACGGCGCTGCGGCTCTCGGCTCCTGGGGTCACGGCCGCAACCAGAAAGATCGCGGCCCGCGTCAGCGGTGCCACCACCGGTTGGGGGATGGCGCGTGGCATACCCTCCGGGTCCCTCCTCGTCATCACGTCACGGAACTCGTTACGACATGACTCAAGTTTCAGCATCGCGCACTCACTTGCCCATCACAATCAGGCGTCGAATGTATCCTCGCGTGCGCGCGTGCCTCGACTGGGGGAGACGACGTCTCCATGTCGGGCAAGACCTAGCGCTTCCCCAGGCCATCCAGATGCTGGTGGTGCTCTGCTTCCGCACGGATCTGCGGCCACTCGTAGCGCATCGGCCGGAGACGGAGCGCCGCCCAGTCCTGCGCCTGATCGGCGTAGTGGGGACTGCCGGGATGGCCCGAGGCGCCGAGCGGTACGATCCACGCGCTTCGGCTCCACTCGTCCAGATCGAAGACGTAGCGGGCGACCGACCCGCTCGTGACCTCGAACCCTGCCGCCGGGACGAACGACGCAGCCTGCACGGTGTCGCCGTCGCCGCCCGCCGGGACCGATGGAGGATCGAGAAGCGCCGCGGCGTCCGGGAAGACGGCCGAGATCGGGTGACGCGGACGCGCCACGTGCACCCGCTCCCACCGCCAGGCATCGACGTCGGGACCGAGCGTTGCACGCAGCTCGCCCACCGCCCTCTCGAACGCACGCCGCAACGCGGCCGGCCAGTCCGTTCCAGCCGGCAGGAACGTGCGGTCGTCGTCACGGACCCACCCGGGGAGGAGGGACCTGAGTCGTGCCATGTGTACCACGCCGGGCCCCGGCACCGTTGCAAACGCCTCCGCCACGAGCGGCCCGAGCACCGGCTCGAAGAGATCTCTCATGAGACGCTCGCGGAACGCAGCATAGATCGTCGGCGCCGCATCAGGGGGATTCATCACGCCGTTCCACGTGCGGAGCCGGGCCAGCGCGCCCAGCGCGGACGCATCCGCCACCGTGACATCGGCCAGGATGCCGATCCACTCGGCGGCCGGAATCGACACGCGGTCGGCGTGCACCCCGGCCATGTCGGCGGCCGTGGCGCGCCCGAGCGCCCGCAGGCGCTCGACGACGCGTCGCGTCCGGAAATCGGGGGCGAAGTCGAGCCCGAGCCAGTACGGGTACTCGGACCCGGTGATCCGGCTGTTGGCGGTCGCGATCCAGCCGGTGTCGGGGTTTCGATAGGCCGGCATCTTCTCGAACGGAATCATGCCCTGCCACTCGTGCTCCCCGTCCCACCCGGGCACGGGGATCCACGCGTTGGCCGCCGCCCTCACCGGGACCCTGCCGCGGGTGCGGTAGCCGATCGTACCCCGCCTGTCGGCGAACACGAAGTTGTTGACCGGGTCCACCCAGGTACGCATCGCCTGTTCCAGCTCATCCACCGACGCGGCCCGGAGCATCGGCAGAATCGTCTCGGAAGTATGGTTCGGTCCGGCGGTCGCGGTGTCGCGCAGCGTGATGGCGTATCCGAGCCGGGGGTCGCCGAGGATCACGGGACCATGATGGGTGATCGTGACGCCGATCTCGACCGGGGCGGCTCCGCGCACCTGGATGGTCTCGTGGACCACCTCCGCCGGCCGCGACTCGCCACGAAACGAGTACCGGGCGGGATCGTCCCGGTCGAAGCGCTCGATGAAGAGATCCTGGCAGTCCGCCATCGCATGGGTCACGCACCATGCCACGTGTTCATTGTGGCCGAAGTGCGGCAACCCGGGTACCCCGGGGAAGGACAACCCGATCGCATCGAACTCCGGACAAGCAAGGTGGTTTTGATAGTAGACGTTCGGCACCTCGAGTGCACGGTGGGGATCGCCGGCGACAAGGGGCTTGCCGGAGGCAGTCCGGGATCCCGAGACCGCCCAGTTGTTGCTGCCGCGTTCCGGGTCGCCGGCTGCGGCGAGGATCGGGGCGTGGACCGCCAGTATGTCCAGGCCGTCTGGCGCCGGGCCGTGGTATGGAACCCCCGGTGGAACGATCAGCATCGGATTCGGCGGAGTGCCCGGACAGAGCTTGGCGGTGAGGGCGGGGCCGAGGTGGCGGAGCAGCCGCGCGCGCCAGATCTTCTGCTGCCATGGCCCCATGTCCACGTGGCGCACCTTGAAGACGGCGAGGCTGTCCCAGGCCTTCCACGGGTCGGGGCGCACATCGAGAAGCCGGAACTCGACCGGTAGCGTGCGCGTCGTGGCGAGAAACGCGTTGACGCCCGCCGCGTACGCGTCGAGCATCGCGCGCGCTTCCGCGCTCACCGCATGGTAATCGGCGCGGGCGCTTGCGCCCAGCCGGAACCTCCGGTATAGCGCGTCCTGCGCGACCGCGGCCGGACCCGCGTACTCCGCCCACCGGCCATACGCCCGGCGCCGGTCGTATTCCATGTGCCACAACCGGTCCTGGGCGTGAACAAATCCCTGCGCCAGAAATGCATCGTGCGCCGACTCCGCCTTGACATGGGGGATCCCGTCGGCATCGCGCCAGATCCCGGCCGGGGCGCGCAGGCCCGGCGCACGAATCGTGTTATCGAAATCCGGCAGCGCGGCGGCGAGGTCGTGCTCGGTCAACATCATCGGGATCACCCTTTCCATTCGTCGAAATCGGCTTAGAGCCTATCCCAAAACCCCTGGGACGGTGTATACTTGCCATGACCAGTGATCGCACCTTCATCGCAGCAGAGGTCGACGCCTATGACAACGCGGCATCGGTCGAAGCGACGATTGGGCACGATCTGGCGTATCCCCGACGATCTTTGGATCCAGCTCCAGCCGCTCCTGCCTCCCGAGAAGCCGCCCGGGACCAACGGGCGTCCGGTGGTTCCCTTCCGCCAAGTCATGGACGGCATCCTATACGTGCTCCGCACGGGCTGCCAGTGGAAGGCACTGCCCCGGGAGTACGGGTCCGGGTCCGGGTCCACCTGCCACCGTCGCTTCCAGGCGTGGGTCGAAGGCGGCGTCTTCGAGCGGCTGTGGACCAAAGTGCTGATCCGGTACGACGATCTCCGGGGGATCCGGTGGCGCTGGCAATCGCTGGACAGCGTGATGGTCAAAGCGCCGTTGGGGGGGCGCAAACAGGCCCCAATCCGACGGACCGTGGCAAGCTCGGCACGAAGCGCCACACGCTGACCGATCAACGCGGCGCCCCCCTGGCCGTCACGGTGACCGGCGCCAACACCCACGACATGAAGGCGGCGACGACCACGCTGGACAGCCGCGCCGTCCGGCGCCCTCGGCCAACGCTCAAGGACCCGCAGCATCTGTGCCTCGATAAAGGGTACGACTTCCCCGAAATCACGGCGGCGGTCCGGACGCGACATTACATCCCTCACCTGCGTCATCGCGGTGAGTGCGCTCCACGCCGTCGGCATCCGGCACGTCGCTGGGTCGTCGAACGCACAGGGTCATGGCACAATCGGTTCCGGAAACTCCTCATCCGCTTTGAGAAGCGGATGGAGAACTATCGAGGGCTGGTACATTTCGCATGTGCCCTCATCGTCTACCGACTGACGGTTTTGGGATAGGCTCTTAGCCACCCAAGCATTGTTCGAGACGGCCGCGCAAACAACCCCGCAAGAGGCCTTCGCTCCGTCCGAGAACCCTGCGGCACGCCCACCCTCGGTGCAGCCCGCCGCGGTCGCAGAGGCGCTTCCCTGCGACCGCCCGTAGCTCGTGCCGGCCGGAGTCGCAGCCGGCGGCGGCGAAGTAGGCCTGGGTATGGTGGCGACCATCCGGTGGGGAACGAGATGAAACATAGTGGGCAGTGGGCCTTGATCTTGGGAGCGAGCAGCGGGTTCGGCGAGGCGGCCGGCCTGGCCCTCGCGCGCGCGGGGTACGACATCGTGGGGGTCCATCTGGATCGCAAGGCGACGCTCCCTCACGTCGAGGAGGTCATGGGCGGCATCCGGGCGGCGGGCCGGAAGGCCGTGTTCTTCAACGTCAATGCGGCCGATCCGGAACGGCGGGGCGAGGTCCTGGCCCGCACGAAGGAGGAGACGGGCGAGGCCGGGACCGTCGTGGTGCTCCTGCACTCGCTCGCCTTCGGCAACCTGCGCTCGTTCATCCCGAACAAGCCCGAAGATGCGATCACGGCCGCGCAGATGGACATGACGCTCTCCGTGATGGCGCACAGCCTCGTCTACTGGACGCAGGACTTGGTCTTCGGCGGGTTGATGCGGCGCGGGGCCAGAGTGTTCGCGATGACGAGCGCGGGAGCGACGCGTGTGTTGCCGAACTACGGCGCCGTGTCGGCGGCCAAGGCGGCGTTGGAGTCGCACGTCCGGCAGCTCGCGATGGAGCTGGCGCCGCGCGGCATCACGGTGAATGCGATTCGCGCGGGCGTGACCGATACGCCGGCGCTCCGGAAGATCCCGGGGCACGACGTGATCGCCGGCAACGCCCGCCTGCGCAATCCCTCGGGCCGTCTCACGACGACGGAAGACGTGGCGCGGGTGCTCGTAGCCCTTTGCCGCCCCGACACCGATTGGATCACAGGCACCGTGCTCGGGGTGGACGGTGGAGAGGACATCGTCGGCTAGTCCGCGCGCGGGAACGCGATGTCCGTCCGGCGACGCAGGGATGCGCCGATGATCCCGAAGCCGCACCGGCCGGAGCGCGGCGACGCGGAAGGACGGCCGCTCCCGGCGTGGCGTTCCCGCGTCGCCCGTGCAGCCGCGGCGGCGCTGGCGATATTCCTGATACCGGTCATGTCCCCGCCACGCTCCCTCGGCGCGGACAACCTCTTCCCGTTCGTACTGCCGTGGGACGACGAGTCCCAGGGACCGACAAACTTGAGCGGATGGAACCGGCCGATCGAGACAGAAGCCGACCGCCTGCACGTCGTCGATGGACACCTGTATCGCGGCGCAGAGCGTATCCGCCTGTGGGGATTCGATCTGGGTTCCGGATCCGCGCTGTCGGACCCGGCCGTCGACGACCGCATCGCCGCTCGGCTCGCCAGGATGGGCGTCAACTACGTCCGCATCGCCCAGAACTCCAACCCGGTCCCTTCCGGCTGGCTCGATCCCGCGACGGGCACGCTGGACCCGGAAGTGTTGAGCCGCCTGGACGACTTCCTGGAAGCCCTGCGGCGCCACGGCATCTACGTCCACCTGGTGCTGAACCACTTCCGCACCCTCTATCCGCCCGGAGCCCTCGGCTTCGACACGCGGCGTGGCCTCCCGGAGGGATGGCCGGAGTACGGAACCGGCATCACCGCGTTCTATACGCCTGTGATCGAGGCGAACAAAGTGCTCGCCCGAGGACTCCTCACTCATCGCAATCCCCGGACCGGGCTGACCTACGCCGACGATCCCGCAATCGCGATCGTGGAAGTGACCAACGAAGATGGGCTCGTCCAATCCTGGGACTGGGGGGCGCTCGACCCGCTCATCACCGGCACAGCGCCCGCGCTGCGTCGTATCGAGGGCGAGTTGCAGACGCGCTGGAACCGCTGGCTGCGCGCACGCCACGGGGACGACGACTCGCTGCGCGCGGCCTGGGCCGAGGGCGCCTCTCCGGCGGGTGGCGAGCTTCTGACGAACGGCGGCTTCGAGCGCGGGCAGACCGGCTGGCGCCTCGAGCTGCACGGCGCCGCCAGCGCCGGCATCGAGGCAAGCGGGCACGGCCCGCAACCGGGCACGCGCTCACTGGACGTCGGGGTCGTCCGTGCCGACGCCGAAGGCTGGCACGTCACTCTCTCACAGAACCGCCTGCACCTCGAAGAAGGCCGCCCGTACCGGCTGGCCCTATGGGCCCGCGCGTCCTCGCCGGCGGCCCGCATGACCGTCAGCCTCCAGCAGGCGAACCCGCCGTACCGGGTCATCACTGCGGCCGTCGAGTGGACGCTCACGGACGAGTGGCGCGAATACACGACGGAGCTGGCCGCGAATGCGGCCGAGGCGGACGCCAAGCTCAATCTCGTCGTCGGCTATCAACCGCAAACGATCTCGGTGGCGCGCGTTTCGCTTCGCCAGGACGCGGTCACCGGCCTGTCCCAAGACGAGAGTGCGGCCGCGGGGACGGTGCGGCCGCTTGCACGGGCGACGCTGGCGCTCCACACGCCGGCCGCCCAGCGCGATTGGGTCGCGTTCCTCTTCGACACTCAGCGGGAGTTCTTTGCGGGGCAGTTTCGCTTCCTCCGCGACGAGCTCCG
Source organism: bacterium (assembly GCA_035622635.1). GTDB lineage: Bacteria > Sysuimicrobiota > Sysuimicrobiia > Sysuimicrobiales > Segetimicrobiaceae > JAJPIA01. The sequence goes on from DASPUZ010000176.1 coordinate 10,496, forward strand.
CGTCCGATCGCTGCTCGTCGGCTCGCAGGCGGACTATAATCCGAGCGACGCGCAAACCGGCTCGGACGTGACCTCGATGCACGGCTATTGGTCGCACCCGGCCTTCCCGGGGCGTTCGTGGGATCCCGACAACTGGTTCGTGCGAAACCTGAGCATGACGGGTGCGCGGGACCAATGGTACTCGCTCAACCACATCGCCTTCTACCGCCGCGCGGGGATGCCGCTGGTCGTCGACGAGTACAATCACCCGCAACCGAACACGTTTGGGGCCGAGGGCTTCGTCCTGGCGGCCGCCTACGGATCGTTCCAGGACTGGGACGGCCTAGCCGGGTGGGCATACCGGGAGGGATGGGGATCTCATTGGCTGTCCCAGGAAGACTGGGCCAGGCCGGTGATCCGGGGATATTTCTCCCTCGACACCGATCCGGTGCGGCTGCTGAGCTCCTGGGTCGGCGGGGTGCTCTTCAGGCGAGGCGACGTGGACCCGGGTAGTCAACCGGTAACGGTCGGCCTCGCTCCCGACGCGGAACGGGAGGTCGCCAGGACGACGGGCCTCAACCGCCGGCACGAGGTCGCCGGCCGGGACGCCGAATTGCTCCCGATTCTCCACCGTGTCGCCGTCCAGGCCGGTGCGCCCCCGGCGCCCGCACAATCGCGCCCGCAGGACGGGCTGGCCGTAAGCGACACCGGCCAACTCGTGTGGGACGTCCCCGAAGCGGGCCGGGGCATCGTGACCGTGAACAGCCCGCGCACGAAAGCCGCCATCGGGTTCGGCGGGGGGCGCGTGTTCCCGCTCGGCTCCGTCACGCTCCGACCCGGCCCGACCGCCCAGCGCGGGTTCGGCGTGTGGGTGATCACGGCGATGGACGGAGCGGCGCCGCTCGACACCGCCCGCCACATGATCATCGTTGCGCTGGGCTATTCCCAAAACACCGACCCGGGATGGATGATCTACCCCGATCATCCGGTGGGCGACGGGCCGCCTCCCGAAGGGGCGTCGATCACGCTCCGCCGGCAATGGGGAACTCCCCCGGTGGTGGCGGAAGGAGTCCCCGCCCGCATCACCCTGCCCGCGACCACGGATCGTGTGCGCGTCTGGGCGCTCGACGAGCGCGGGCAGCGAACGGAACCGGTGCCGGTGGAGATAGACGAGGGACACCCGACCGTGGAGATCGGACCGCAGTACCGAACGCTCTGGTACGAGGTCTCGGTCGAAACGCCCTAAGCCCACCCGCGATAGGCGTGCGCGGACAGAAGCCGACGTTCGAGCGGAGGTTCTTCTCCACAAGGATGCGCCGCTCGATCTCGCGCGCCATCTCGAACCATCGTTGCTCCCGCCGTGGTCACGCCCACGCACGCGCGGGGGTGGGCGTGATCACCTCCGGCGCTCCCTCGGTGACGATGACTTCCTGCTCGATGCTCGCTCCACCCCACCCCGGAACGTAGATACCCGGCTCGATGCAGATCACCATGCCCGGGGCGAGCGGGATCGTGACCTCGGGCGTGAGGTACGGTTCTTCCACGGTTTCGAGGCCGATCCCATGCCCCATGAACGTTCGCGTGTACTTCCCGTAGCCCTCGTGCTCGAGCAGGCGGTTGGCAATCCGCACGAGATCGCCGCACGGCACGCCGGGACGCGCCGCCGCGACCGCCGCCTCCGTGGCGCTCAAGGCGGCCTCGAGAAACTTCCGGTGGTCGGCATCCGGCTCGCCCACGACCGTAGAGCGGAGCACGTCGAACTGATAGCCGCAGACGGCGCCGATGATATCCATGGCGACAAGGTCTCCGTGCTGCATGACGCGGGGCAGCGCCTGCGGCCACCGCGATCCGTAGGCGCTGTAGGGGCCCGAGTGGACGCGAAGGTAGCGGACGAAATCCGCGCCGGCCTCGATTGCAGCCGCGATGCCCGCCGCGCACACGGCTTGCTCGGTCTCGCCGGCGGTGGTCCGCTCGAGCGCGGCGCGCAGGCCCGCGTCGGAGACGACGGCGGCGCGCCGTAGGAGCGCCTGCTCCGCCGGGCTCTTCAGGACGCGCTGATCCCTGACGACGTCGTCGGCCGGAATGATCGACAGCGCGGGGCACGCCGCCGCCACCGCGCGGTACATTGCGAGCGGCATGACATCGTCGCCGACGAGGCCGACCTGGCCAGCCGACAACCCGCAGTCGTGGAGCGCCGCCGCCAGTCCGCGCCCCAGGTCCGTGTCCGCACGCACGTCGTCGATCACCACCATCTCCTTGCGGTACGATCGCCCGTCGATAACCAGCACGGCGGCCCCCGACACCGGCAGCACCAACAGGCCGTGCCCGAGCCCCTTTTGGCCCTCGCTGAAGACGGTCGCCGGAAAAGGCGGGAAGTGGTTGGTCAGATAGGCGAGGTCGCCCGTGCGATCGTAGAACGAGCGGCCGATGACGACGAGCCCTGCAAGGCCTCGCGTCGCGGCCCGGGCGCGGGTCCTTTCCAAGCGTCTCAGAAACTCTTCACGGGGTATGCTCATTCACGCGCTCGACCTCCCAGGTCTGCGGCCGCCGGTGCGGACAGCCGGCAGCCGTCACGCGTCCCCCTACGCACCGCCCACGGCCGTCTTGAGCTCGCGGACGAATGCGCCGACGCGGTGCATGTCCCCCGGGTCGTCCTCGATCATCTTCACGATGGCACTCCCCACGATCACACCGTCGGCGATGCGGGCCACCTCTTTTGCCTGACCGGGCCGGCTGATGCCGAAGCCTACACAGATGGGGGTCTTCGATTCCGCCCGGATCCGGGTGACGAGCGCACCCAACTCGGGCGGCACCTCGTCCCTCACACCGGTCACGCCGGTGCGCGACACACAATAGATGAAGCCGGTGGACGCGTCTGCGACGGCCCGGATCCGTGCGTCGGTGCTGGTGGGCGCGAGGAGAAAGATCGTGGCAAGTCCCGTCGCACGGCCTTCGGCGATGAGACTTTCTCCTTCGTCCGGCGGCAGGTCCGCCGTGATCACGCCGTCGAGCCCGGCGCCCGTCGCCTCCCGGCAGAACGTGCCAACACCGTGGCGCAGGAGCAGGTTGTAGTAGGTCATGAACACCAGCGGCACGCCCGTGTGTTGCCGGATGCGGGTCACGAGCCCGATCGCGCCAACCAGGGTCATCCCCCGTCCGAGCGCGCGGAATCCGGCGCGTTGGTTGACCGGGCCGTCCGCGATCGGATCGCTGAAGGGCACCCCGAGCTCGATCGCGTCCGCTCCCGCAGCCACAAGCGTCTCGACCAACCGCTCTGTCGCCGCCGCGTCCGGATCGCCCGCCATGATGTAGGGGATCAGCACCTTGCGGCTGGCAGCCCTGGCGGACGCGAGGGCGCGGACGAGGCGGTTCTCCTGCGCGGTCGCGGCCGTCCCGGAAATGGTAGGCCGCTCCGCCGCGCGGGCCGAGCGAGCCGCGTCCGGCGAACGGGATGGGCTCATCGGCGGTCTCCGAGATTCTCGCCCATGGCCCGGGCGACGGTGTTGACATCCTTGTCGCCGCGCCCGCTCAGATTGACGACGATGATCTTGTCGCGTCCAAGCGCCGGGGCGAGCGTGTTGAGGTGCGCGACGGCATGCGCCGACTCCAGTGCGGGAAGAATCCCCTCCGTGCGGCACAGCAGGTGGAACGCCTCAAGCGCCTCCTTGTCGGTCACCGCGACGTACCGCGCCCGGCCGGCGTCCTTCATGTACGCGTGCTCGGGGCCGACCCCCGGATAGTCCAACCCGGCCGAGATCGAGTGAGTGGCGAGCACCTGCCCGCCGGAATCCTGCAAGAGGTAGCTGTAGGTCCCGTGCAACACGCCGGGGCTGCCGGCGCTGAGCGACGCCGCGTGCTGGCCGGTCGCCAGTCCCCGCCCGGCCGCTTCGACGCCGACGAGTGCCACTGTACGGTCGTTCCGGAACGCGTGGAACAGGCCCATCGCGTTGCTGCCGCCGCCGACGCATGCAACGCAGCAATCGGGCAGCCGCCCCTCGGCGCTGAGCACCTGCTTGCGGGCTTCTTCGCCGATCACCGCGTGGAACTCCCGCACGACCGTGGGATAGGGATGCGGCCCCGCGACCGTGCCGAACACATAGAACGTCTCGCGGACGTTGGTCACCCAGTCGCGCAGCGCCTCGTTGATCGCGTCCTTGAGCGTCCGGCTCCCGCTGTCCACGGGAATCACGCGGGCACCGAGCAGGCGCATGCGAAACACGTTGAGCGCCTGCCGCTCCATGTCCTCGGCTCCCATGTAGACGTCGCAGGGGAGGCCAAACGCCGCGGCGGTCGCGGCCGTGGCGACCCCGTGCTGGCCGGCCCCGGTCTCGGCAATGATCCGCCGCTTTCCCATCCGGACCGCGAGCAAGACCTGGCCGACCGTGTTGTTGATCTTGTGCGCGCCGGTATGGAGAAGGTCCTCGCGCTTGAGGTAGATGCGGGCGCCCCCGAGCGTCTCCGACAGACGCCGCGCCAGGTACAACGGCGTCGGACGCCCGCAAAACGTTCGCAGATACCGATCCAGGTCCGCCACGAACGCGGGATCACGGCGCGCCTCGTCGAACGCCGTCTCCAGCTCCTCCAGCGCCGGGATCAGCGTCTCGGGGACGTACCGGCCCCCGTATGCGCCGAACCGGCCCCGGGACTCGATCCGGACCTTCCGCTGCGCCATTCTCACGACCGCACCTCCGCAGAGTTCCATTCCCGCACGCGCGCGAGAAACCCGCGAATCTTCGCCGGATCCTTCTCGCCGTCCGTCTCGACCCCGGAGGCCACGTCGACCGCATACGGGGCGGCGGCGCGAATGGCATCGATGACGTTCTCGGGCGTGAGCCCGCCCGATAGGATGACCGGCCCGAACTCGCGTGCCGCGCGCGCAAGCGTCCAGTCAAACGCACGCCCGGTGCCGCCCACCTGTCCCGGTACGTCGGTGTCCAGGAGAAACGCCGCGACGCGGTACCGTTCCAACTGCCGGAGGCTCGCCGCATCACGCATCTTGATCGCCTTGATCACCGGTCGGTCGAACCCCGCGCAGAACTCCGGGCTCTCGGCGCCATGGAACTGCAGGGTGTCGAGACCGCAGGTGTCGGCGATCTTGCGGATCACGTCCGCCTCCTCGTCGGCGAACACGCCGACCCCGGCCACAAACGGCGGAAGCGCCCGGACGATCGCGCGGGCCGTCTCCGGCGTGACGTAACGGCGCCCGGGCCGCCAGAAGTTCAGGCCGATCGCGCTGGCTCCGGCCTCTACTGCAACCAGAGCATCCTCCAGCCGCCGGATCCCGCAGATCTTGGCGCGCACCATCAGGGAACCAGACCCGTCCGGCCCCACCCCGGCCCGCAACTGCCGGAGCCCGACGGCCGCAGACGGAATGGACGGCGCACGCGACCCCGCATCAGCTTCCCTTTACGGGCGCCTCGGCCCGAAGATAGTCCATCCCCATGCGATGGAGACACAGGGCCAGCGTCTCCTGAGCCTCGCGCCGTGCAACGCGACTGCCTTCGACCAGGATCTCCTCGAGGCGCCCGGGGACCGAGGCCCACTTGGCCCGCCGCTCTCGGATCGGCTCGAGAAACTCGTTCAGCGCACGAGCGAGGCGTTTCTTGACCTCGACGTCACCGACCGTGCCTTGGCGGTATCGCGCCTTGAGCTCGGCGACTTCCGCCTTGTCCTTGTTGAAGGCATCGTGATAGATGAACACGGGATTGCCCTCCACGTGGCCGGGGTCCGTGGGATGGATCCGGGTCGGGTCCGTGAACATACCGCTGACCTTCTTCGTAACCGTCGCCGCATCGTCCGAGAGATAGATCGCGTTGTCGAGCGACTTGCTCATCTTGGCCTGCCCGTCGGTCCCCACGAGGGTACCGACCCGTCCCGTAATCGTCTCCGGCTCCGGGAACACCGGTCCGTACAGCTCGTTGAACCGCCGCGCGATCTCGCGCGTGACCTCGAGGTGGCTCGATTGGTCCTTGCCGACCGGAACGACGTCCGCCCGGACCATGAGGATGTCCGCGGCCTGGAGCACGGGGTACGAGAGCAGCCCGACCGTCGCAGTCTCAAGCTTGAGGTCCCGCATCACCTCCTTCAGGGTGGGGACGCGCTGCAGCCGGGGCACCGTCGTCAGCATCGAGAAGATCAGGTAGAGGACCGCGACTTCGGGCACCAGCGACTGCACGTAGATCGTACTCCGCTCCGGATCGATCCCGATGCTCAGGTAGTCGAGCACCAATTCGCGGATGCTCTGGCCTATCTCGCGGCTGCGCTCCACGCCGGTCGTCAGCACGTGGTAGTCGGCGACCAGGAAGAAACACTCGTACTCCTCCTGCAGTCGGAGGCGGTTCTCCAGGGAACCGACGTAGTGCCCCAGGTGGAGCTTCCCGGTCGGACGATCGCCCGTGAGCAAGCGTCCCCTCTTCCCAGGTGCCACCGGTCGCGCCAGAATGTCTCGTGTCCGTGTCTCTACCATGCCGCCTCCCCGTTCCGCCGATGTCACGCCTTACCCCTCGACACGCTCGTCCTCGTCCCGGCGACACTTGCCCCGCCGGTCCGGAATTGGACCATACACGCCGGACGGCGAACTCATGCGCGCCTTCTCGACCCCGGATCGCACCCGGCCTCGCTCCGGTCCCAGGCCCAGGAGCTCGCGGATGAGCGCCGCCGGATCCGCCGACCGCATCAAGGCGGTGCCCACGAGCACCGCGTCGACGCCGATGCGCTCCATCTCCTCCATGTGCGCCCGCCGCTCCACACCGCTCTCGCCGACGACGACGATCCCGGGTGGCACGAGCGGACGCAGCCGGCGGGTGGTCTCGAGCGTCGTCTCCAGCGTGTCGAGGTTGCGGTTGTTGATGCCGAGCAGCGACGGGCGGACGGGAAGCGCACGCTGAAGCTCGTCCTCGGTGTGCACCTCGACGAGCGCCGCCATGCCGAGTTCTGCGGCGAGTCCCTGCAGATCCTGAACGGCGGCCGCCTCGAGAATCGCCACGATCAGAAGGACCGCGTCCGCCCCAAGCGCGCGCGCCTCGTATACCTGGTATGGGTCCACTACGAAGTCTTTCCGGAGAACCGGCACCGGCACGGCGCTCCGGACCGCGGTCACGTGCTCGTCGGCGCCGTGGAAAAACCGCGCGTCCGTGAGTACGGAGACGGCGGCCGCGCCGTGCTCGGCATAGATGCCCGCCACCTCCGCCGGATCGAACGTGGAGCGTATCGTGCCCGTGGACGGCGAGGCGCCCTTCACCTCGGCGACCAACTTCACCGGCGGTCCCTGGACCGCCCCCAGAAATGCACGCGGCGGCGCCGCGTCGCCCGCACGCCGGCGTACGTCCTTGAGCGGCGCGCGCCGCCGGCGCTCGGCAAGCTCCTCGCGCTTGTGGGCAACGATCGCCTCCAAGATGCCCAACGTCTTCACCTCCCGGCCCTCATCGCGGGGATACACCGGTGTCCGCGTCGTCGCCCCGGCGCAGTCGTCGCGGGCGTCGCGGTTTCGGCCGACGCGTGCGTACTGGCTCAGGCAAATTTCGTCCTCAGCCTCAGCGCCTCGAGCTTGGCGTAGGCCGCGCCCGAGTCGATGCTCCGCACCGCAAGCTCGATCCCGTCCGCGACCTCGTCCGCAAGCCCCGCCGCGACCAACGCGACGCCGGCGTTCAGCACGACGACATCCCGCCGCGGCCCTTGTTCGCCCTGAAGGATTCCCACGCTGATCGCGGCGTTGTCCGAGGCCGCGCCGCCGCGCAGTGCATCCAGCGGCGCGAGCCCGAACCCGAACTGGTCGGGAGTGATCGTGTACGTACGGAGCTCCCCCGCGTCCATCTCCGAGACACGCGTGGGCCCGGTCAGAGAGATCTCATCCATCCCGTCGTCCCCGTGCACGACGAACGCCCGCTCGCAGCCGAGGCCTGCGAGCACGCGCGCCATCACCTCCGTGTACGCCGGGGTGGGCACCCCCATCAGGTAGCGCGGCGCTCGGGCCGGATTCGTGAGGGGGCCGAGGATATTGAAGACGGTGCGGATAGCGATCTCCCGCCGCGGTACCACGGCGTGCCTGAACGCCGGGTGGAACTGCGGGGCGAAGAGGTAGCCGACCCCGATTTCCTCGACGCACGCCTGCACGACCTCCGGGGGTGCGCCGATGTTGATGCCGAGCGCCTCGAGCACGTCGGCGCTGCCGCTTCGGCTGCTCGCCGCGCGATTGCCGTGCTTCGCGACGTGGGCGCCCGCCCCGGCGGCCACGAACGCGGTCGTGGTGGAGATGTTGAACGTGTTGAGGCGATCCCCGCCCGTGCCGACGACATCGATCAGGTGGTCCACCCGCGGCGCAATCGCCACCGCGTGTTCCCGCATCGCGCGCGCAAACCCGGTGATCTCCGCGACCGTCTCCCCGCGCATCGCGAGCGCGGTGATGAACGACGCGATCTGGGCGGGGGTCGCTTCCCCGTCCATGATCACGCCCATGGCATGATGCGCCTCTTCCTCGGTCAGATACTCGTGCGACGCTACCTTCGCGATCGCGGCGCGGAGCGGCATGATCTACCTCCCCCCGACCACGCGATAGTCGGCACTGCCCGACGCCACAACGGCGCCGGCCGCGTCGGATGCGGCGGCCCGCCGCTCTTCGAGCGGCGAAGCGCCGTCGCGAAGCTGGCCGCCACGCGCCAGCGCGAGAAAGTTGCGGAGCATCGCATGGCCGTGCTCGGTGAGGACCGATTCGGGATGAAACTGCACGCCCTCAAGGAGAGCTTCCCGGTGCCGCAGGCCCATGATCACGCCGTCTTCGGTCCGCGCCGACACCTCGAGCGCCGCCGGGAGGCCGGCCTCCTCCACGACAAGGGAATGGTAACGGGTCCCAATCAGCGGACTGGGCAAGCCCTCGAAGATCGTGCGCCCGTCGTGGAGGATCCTCGACGTCTTGCCGTGCACGGGGACCCTACCCCGCACGACCGGCGCGCCGCACGCCGCGGCGATGCACTGATGCCCCAGACACACGCCGAAGATCGGGATTCGGCCGAGGAGCGAAGCCACCGCCGGCGTGCTGATGCCCGCCTCGGCGGGCGTGCAGGGGCCCGGCGAGATCACGATCGCGTCCGGAGCCATCTCGATGATCTCGGGCACCGTCACCGCGTCGTTCCGAAAGACGCGCGGCGTCTCCCCAAGTTCGCCGAGGTACTGGGCGAGGTTGTACGTAAACGAGTCGTAGTTGTCGATGACGAGGATCATATCAATGCCTCCGCTCCTCCACTCCCGCATCCCACGGTCCCGAGCCCGTGCTCTTTGTGCGACCGCGAGAGGCTACAACCCCCGCGCCGCCGCCTCGATGGCGCGGATCAGTACCTTCGCCTTGTTGATCGTCTCGTCGTACTCGCTCTCGGGGACGGAATCGGCAACGATGCCACCCCCAGCCTGTGCGTATGCCACCCCGTCCTTGATCGCGAGCGTCCGGATCGCGATGCAGGTGTCGAGCGTGCCGCCGAACCCCACGTATCCCACGGCGCCGGCGTACGGCCCCCGCGCGGTGGGCTCCAGCTCGTCGAGGATCTCCATCGCGCGCACCTTGGGCGCACCACTCACGGTCCCGTGCGGAAACACGGCGCGGAGGACATCAAACGCATCCCGTCCCGCCTCCAGGCGGCCCTGTACCTGGCTGACGATATGCATCACGTGCGAGTACCGCTCGACGGTCATCAGCTCGGGCACCCGCACGGTGCCGAACCGCGAGATTCGCCCCACGTCGTTGCGGGTGAGATCGACCAACATGACGTGCTCCGCCCGCTCCTTCTCGTCGGCGAGCATCTCGTCCGCGAGGGCCCGATCCTCCTCGTCGGTGAGCCCGCGGCGTCGCGTGCCGGCGATCGGGCGCATCTCGACGAGATCGCCTTCCAGCCGCACCAGCAGCTCAGGGGACGCTCCGACCAGCGTCGTCCCGTGCCCTTCGAGATAGAACATGAACGGCGACGGGTTGATCATGCGGAGCGCCCGGTAGATCGTGAGCGGGTCGAGATCGTCGATGTCGGCGGCAAACCGCTGCGAGAACACGATCTGGAACGCGTCTCCGGCATGGATGTACTCGCGGCACCGCCGCACGCCGTCGAGGTAGCGCTCCCGGGTCATGTTGGAGCGCAGGCGGAGCCTCGGGACCTCCGTGGCCGCCGGAGGCGGGCCCGGCAGAGGACGACGGAGCAACTCGAGCCACTCCTCGATTCGTTCCCGCGCGGCCCGATGGGCGCGCTCCGCTCCATCCTCGACGAACGCACTGGCCACGATGCGCAGCCGGTGCCTGAGGTGGTCGAAGGCAACCACCGTGTCGGCAAGGGCGAGGTCCAGGATCGGAAAGCCGCGGTCATCGGGAGGCTCGTTCGGAAGACGCTCGATCTTGCGGATCAGGTCATATGAGAAATACCCCACGAGGCCCCCGTAAAATCGAGGCAGGCCGGCATCCTCGACCGGCCGGTATCGCCGCATGATGTCGCGGGCCGCATCGAGCGGATCCCGAGCCACGCGCCGCGTGACGCTCCCCTCTGTGATCTCCACGCCGGAGAGCGTGGCGCACAGCCTCAGCCTCGGCGCCCCGCCGAGGAACGAGTAACGGGCGAGCTTCTCGTTCCCCTCCGCGCTCTCGAGCAGGAACGCTTGCGGGAGGTGGCGGAGCCGCATGAACGCGGAGATCGGGGTGTCCAGATCCGCCAGTACCTCACACGACAGGGGAACAAGGCTTCCCTCCCGCGCCCGGCGCTCGAACTCCGCCATCCCCGGCTCGATCACCATCCTCTGCGCCATCGGTATCCCCTATCCGTCTCCGCGCGTGTTCGCGAGCTGCACCCGAGCCGCTCGCGCCTGCTCGAGCATCGCGCCGAGCCGCGCCCCGTCGGCAAGCGCAGCCTCCAGCCGGACCAGCTCCGACTGGAACGCCCGCAGGGCCTCTGTGATCGGCCCCTGATTGAGCCGGCAAATCTGGGTCCACAGCTCCACCGGACTCCCCGCGACCCGGGTTGCGCCGAGAAACCCCGGACCCGCCGCCCGCCCGGCCCCCCCGGACACGCCCACGAGAGCGGCGGCAACAAGGTATGGCAGATGGCTCACGATTGCCACCGCCCTATCGTGCTCGTCAGGACTCAGGACCATCGGACGCGCTCCAAGGGCCCGCGCCAGCTCCGAGAGCCGAGCGACGGCAGAGGGCGCGGTCCGGGGGGTGGGCGTGACCACGTATGCCGCTCCCTCGAACAAATCCGCGGACGCCGCCTCGACACCACGGCCCTCGTTCCCGGCCATCGGGTGTCCCCCGACGAACTCCACGCCGCGCGACGCGGCGGCTCCCTCGATCGAGCGTACGATCTCGCCTTTGACACTCGTGACGTCGGTCAGGAGCACCCCCGCTTCGAGATGCGGAAGCACGCGCAGCGCCATGGGCACCACCAGATCCGGAGGCGTGGCGAGCACGATCAGGTCGGCGCCGGCGATGCCGTCTTCGGGCGTCACCGTCCCGCTGTCGATCGCTCCGCGCGCACACGCCACCTCGATCGTCTCCGCGGTTCGCGTCACTCCGACGACCTTGCTCGCAAGCCCGCGAGCGCGCAACGCCATCCCGAGCGAGCCGCCGACGAGGCCCACGCCGACAATTGCGACCCGCGCGAACGGGATCACGGACCCCTCACACCCTCCGCCCGACCGCGAGCGCGACCGCGTCGAGCTCCTGCATCATGATCAGGAAGTTCTCCGGGGTCAGCTGCTGCGGCCCGTCGCTGAGCGCCTTGTCGGGTTCTGGGTGCACCTCGACCATCAGCCCGTCGGCCCCGGCGGCGACCGCCGCCCGGGCCATCGGGGTCACGAGCTTCCATTTGCCCGTCCCGTGGCAAGGATCGACCAGAACCGGAAGGTGCGTCAGGCTCTTGAGTACCGGCACCGCGTTCAGGTCGAGCGTGTAACGCGTGTAATTCTCAAACGTGCGGATGCCGCGTTCGCACAGCACGACGTGGGGATTGCCCTCGGCGATGATGTACTCGGCGGCGAGCAACAACTCCTCGATCGTCGCGCTCGGCCCGCGTTTGAGCATGGCCGGATGCCTCGTGCGGCCAACCTCTCGGAGCAGCGGATAGTTCTGCATGTTGCGGGCGCCGATCTGGATCATGTCCGCGTACTTCATCACCATGTCCATCTGCCGAACGTCCATCGCCTCCGTGACCACCGGAAGCCCGGTCTCGTCGCGCGCCTCAGCGAGGATTTTGAGCGCTTCCTCCTCCAGCCCCTGGAACGAGTACGGCGACGTGCGTGGCTTGAACGCGCCTCCACGCAGAAGCTTGGCCCCGGCCAGCTTGACGGCCCGTGCGGTCTGCATCAGCTGGTCCCGCGTCTCCACCGAGCACGGACCCGCGATCACGACAACCCGCCCCCCATTGCCGATCGCGACATCACCCACCCAGACGGTCGTGTCCCTGCCGCCGTGAAACTCCCGGGCGACCAGCTTGTAGGGCTGCAAGATACGAACGACGCTCTCGACGCCAGCCATCGCCTCAAGGCTGCTGTACAGGGACTCCTTCGTGTGGCTGTCCCCCACCACGCCGATTACGGTACGCTCCACGCCCTCACTCACGTGACAGCGCAGCCCCGCCCCTTCGACCTTGCGTGTGACCGCGTCACGCATGGCTCGCGTATGTCCCAGGCTCATCACCACGATCATCGTGCCTCCTCCTCGCTGCAGGAGAAACACAAAGCCTCCCGCCCTTTCGGGACGAGAGGCTCAATCCGCCCGCGGTACCACCCCAGTTCCCCGGTTGCCCCGGGGCCGCTCGCCAGGGACAGAGCCGCGCACACCCGCAGCCCGATCCCGCCTCCGGCTTACGGTGGAGGAGTCCGTCGGCGACTACTCGGCGGCGTCCTGCCGCCTTTCGGTCCGCCCTTCACGGGTCCATTCCGTCCGAGGCCGCCCCCCGCGCTCCCACCGTATCGCGCAGGTCTCTTGGGGACACTCCTCGTCGTACTATCCCCGGTCATCAGGTTTGTTACTGCCTATTGTATCACACTACGTCAAACTCCACGCCTGGTGGATCCGCAACCGGGGGCACGTCGCGCCCGGCACGACGAGCTTCGAGGACCGTCATCACATCTCCGAGGACCGGCGATTCCTCGGGGCGCGGAACGGTAAGACTCGTTAAGCAAACATTGTCGTTTCATTAAGGGAGGCGCAAGCCGTTGAGCGCGCTTTTGCGCGACGCTTCACACTGCATTCGTTGAGGCTCCTTGGAGCCGGGACATATGATAGCCACGATAGCCGCGCCGCACGCCGTCTAAGGGCTCGGTCTGACATACCCGCGTCCACTCTGCCTGGAGAGGTGACGTCTTGGTTGCCGGGGAGCGCACTACCGTGAACGCTTGCCGTTTCGCTCGCGCCGCGCTCGCCGGGGTCGCGGCGACCACGCTGATCGTGATGACGTTGGGCGGCATCGCGAACCACGCCGCGTGGAGCGCCACGACCGTGCCGCTGGTGGTGTACTCCGCCCAGGGGTACGACTCGGCGGTCACCAAGGCGTTCCAGGCGGCCACGGGCATCCCCGTGGCGCTCGTCGACGATAGTACCGGCCCGCTCCTCGTCAAGGTGCAGGCGGAACGGAACAACCCGAAGTGGGCCGTCCTGTGGGTGGACGGCGACGAGGCCTTTGCCGCGATGGACCAACAGCAGATGCTGCTGCGCGGGTACTCTCCGAACGTCCGCTTCAACTCCCTGGGTCAGTCGCTCCTCCCGTCCAACAGGAGCTACGTCCCGACGGGCGTCACCATGGCCGGGACCGCAGTCTACAGCACGAAGACGGTCACGAATCCCCCGAAGACTTGGAGCGAACTCCTGTCGCCCGCGTGGAGAGACGCCGTGGGGATGAACAATCCGGCGATCTCCGGACCGACGTATCCGTTCGTGGCGGGGCTGTTCAACTACTTCGGCGGCGTGCCCGAGGGGCAGAAGTTCTTCACGGCGCTGAAGGCGAACGGCCTCAAGGTCTTCCGGCGCAACGGAGACACGCTGCATGCACTCGAGACCGGAGACATCAAGATCGCGCTGATCCAGAGCTCCGCCGGGATCGGCGCCGGCACGAAGGCGGGCGATATCAAGACGGCGTTCATCCGTCCGTCGACACCGATTCCCAGCGTGATCGGGATCGACGGACACGTCTCCCCCGAGGAGATCGCCGAGGCGAAGCAATTCACCGAGTTCGTGCTGTCGCCGCAGGGACAGGAAGCGATGAAGAGCGCCGACCCCACGGGTGACTCCCTGTTCTGGCCCGTCGTGGAGGGGATCGCCCCCCTTGCGCAGCTCCCGCCGCTCGCGAGCGTACCCGCGAGGACCATCAACGCCTACCAGTGGGGGCCGCTGGAGAACTCCATCAACTCGTGGTTCGTGAGCAACATCGTCCAGTGAACGGGCGTCGCCGACGGTGTCGGAACCGTCCGCGAGACGCGTGGACGATCTAAATCAAGACGGCGCGGGGACGCGGGCGGAGCCGGGCTCGCTTTCGCTCGACCCGGCCCGTGCAGCGGCGAGGGTTGCCGCGGCGGGGGAAGGACTCGAGCAGGCGCCCCCGGCCGGCACGGCGCGGCCGCGATTGCGCGGCGCCGCGCCGGTCTCTGCATGGTGGCGAACCCCGGGCGGCCACCGCGGGGCGACGCTGGCCGGTTGGGGCGCGCTGTGGCTCACGCTCACGGCCCTCCTGCTGGCGCCGGTCGCCGTGTTCCTCGCCCAAGCGTGTTCGCCGAGGCTGTTCGCGCAAGGCACGGCGTGGTTTACCCTCGAGAATTTCGCCGCGGCGCTCTCCGGAACGACGCTAAGGGGATTGTTCAATTCGCTGTGGGTGAGCACCACGACCGCCATAGGAGCGCTCCTCATCGCGATGGGACTGGCCTGGGGCGTCCACCGCACCAACCTGTGGGGCCGGCGCGCGTGGCCCCTACTCGTCTGGATGGTGCTGCTCATGCCGTCCTTCCTCGTCGCAGAAGGGTGGGCCTATCTCCTGCAGCCCCACGGGATCCTCTTCGATTTCGGCATCAACGCCGCGCCCGTCTACCGCGTGTTCTTCGGACCGGTCGGCGTCGTCGTCATCCAGACCCTCACCGTGATGCCGTACGCCTACATGGTGTTCTCCGCGGCGCTCCTCACGGTCGGCGCGGAATTCGAAGAGGCGGCCCGCGTTCACGGCGCCGGCCCCCTGGGCGCCGCGATGGTGATGCTGCCCATCCTGGCGCCGGCGATGCTGTCGGCGCTCGCGATCGCGTTCGCGGAGGGCATGAGCGACTTCGGGGTCGCCTCCACCCTTGCGGCCAGCGCCCATTTCCCGGTGGCCACGTACGTGCTGTACGAGGCAATCGACAGCAACCCCGCCAACTTCGGCGTCGCAGCGGTCGTCGGGTGGATGCTCGTCGCGTCCGCGGCGATCCCCCTCGCGGTGCAGGCCCGGGTCCTCCGGGGACGCACGTACGCCGTGTTCTCCGGCCGAACCCGGACCCCCGCGCGTCGATCGCTGTCCCCCGGCATTCACGTCCTCGGGGCAACAGCGGCCGGTACGCTGTTTGTGATGGCGCTCGGCGCACCGATCCTCGGCGCGATCGTCGGCTCGATGCTCAAGGAGTTCGGCTCGGCCCTGTCCGTCCGGACCTTCACCTTCGAGAACTACGGGCTGGTCTTCCACGGGCGCACCGGCCTCGCAGCGCCGCTCGCGCTGTCGAGTGAGATGGCGGCGATGACGGGCCTGCTTGCGGCGACACTCGGGCTCGTGGTCGCGCGCGTGCTCACCGCGAAGAACGCAGGGGCGCTCGCGCGCGGCATCGACCTGCTGCTGCTGGGATCGGTTGCGCTACCTGGCATCGTGCTCGCCGCCGGCTACATCTTCGCCTACAACCTCCCGGCGGTCGTCCACCTTGGAGTGAACCTCTACGGCACGACCACGCTCCTGGTGATGGGGTATCTCGCCGGTGCGCTGCCGAGCCAGGCCAGGCTCCTGGTGGGACCGGTCGCTCAGGTGCAAGACTCGCTCCTGCACGCCGCGAGGGTGCATGGCAGCTCGTTCTTCGGCGCGTGGCGCCGCGCGGTGCTGCCGGTGCTGTCGCAGGTGCTGGTCTGGGCGTGGCTGCTGACGTTTGCGAAGACGTTGCTCGAACTCCCTATCTCCCAGTTGCTCTATGCCCCCGGTGCCCCTCCGGTATCGGTGGCGATCACGAACTACCTGGGAAACTACCACTACGGCGAGGGAACCGCGATGACCGTGATGGCCCTCGGGGAGCAGTTCGTGGTGATCGTTGCGGCGCTCGGCCTGTTCCGCCTGCTCGCGCCGCGTGGGTGGCAGCGCATCGGAGGAGCGCCCGGGTGAGCGAGACGACCGGCACGGCTTTGCGCTGCGGCGGGCCCCGAGAGGTCCGGATGCCGCCGTCCGTCGTCATCGAGCGCGCCGTCAAGCGTTACGGGGACAAACTGGCCATCGACGATGTCAGTCTCACGGTCGCCCCCGGCTCGTTTCTCGTGCTGCTCGGACCGTCGGGATCCGGCAAGACCACGCTGCTGCGGTCCATCGCCGGCATCGAACGGCTCTCCAGCGGCCGAATCGCGATCGGGGATGTGCTCGCCGCCGACGACGTCAGGCACCTCCCGCCGGAACGGCGGGACCTCGCGATGGTGTTTCAGGACTACGCGCTGTGGCCACACCTGACCGCCCAACAGAACGTCGCCTTCGCGCTCAGGCGCCGACGCCTCGCCAGGAACGACGCCGAGCAACGGAGCCGCGCGATGCTGGACGTCGTGGGGCTGGGGCACCTGGCGGAGCGCTACCCCAATCAGCTCTCCGGCGGCGAACAGCAGCGCGTCGCGTTGGCCCGCGCGCTCGTGGCCGATGTCGGCCTGCTCCTGTTCGACGAGCCGCTCTCCAACCTGGATGCCAACCTGCGCGAGCAGATGCGCATCGAGATCGGCACCCTGGCCCGCGAGAGCGGGGCGACGTGTATCTACATCACCCATGATCAAGCCGAGGCGTTTGCGCTGGCGGACGTGATCGGAGTGCTCCAGGCCGGCCGGCTGGTGCAGTGTGCGTCGCCCGAGGACCTCTACGCCAGGCCCGTGACGCCGTTCGTCGCGCGCTTCACGGGCCTCGCCGGCGAGTTCGAAGTCGAGGTGGCGCGGGCCGGCCCCTCCGGCACCGCGTCCGTCCGGGTGATCGGGGTCGCGAGCGGGCCGCAGCTTCCCGCCCAGATCGCGGTGCCGGTGTATGGGCGGCACCGAGGCCGCCTGCTGGTCCGTCCGGCGGCGGTGCGCCTCGTTGCCGCAGAAGACCCGGCCGCGCAACTCCGTGCCCGAGTGAGCGACGCCGCGTTTCGCGGGCGCGGGTACGATTACGCAGTGGCGTTCGACGGCGGGACCAAGCTGGTCGGCATCCGCGACGATCGCCGGTGGGAGCGCGGCGCGGTCGTCGGCGTGAACCTTGATTCCGAGGGGTGTTTGCTGTTCCCGGAAGAGCCTTCGGCGGCCAACGCGGCCCCGTCCCGCTCGACGCACCCCGCGGCCGCGGGCGAGCCGGTGCCCGGTCCGACGGCCGTGTGACTCCTACGAACCGCGCGCACGGCGCGTCGGGCACGCACCGTTCCGCGTCGAGCCCGCCGCCGCGGCGGGAGTTGCGCGGTCATCGGGGGAATGCATGGCAGAGACCCGATATTCCTGCGCGGCCGGCGGCGGTCGCCACGCCTCGGGAGTGAAGTGACATGCTGATGCACAGCGTCCTTCTCGTGCTCTCAACGTTTCTGGCATCCGCGGTCGAGATGGTCGAGGCCCTGACGATCGTGCTGGCGGTGGGTGTCACCCGCGGCTGGCGGCCTGCGCTCGTCGGGGTTGCGGCGGCCGTCCTCGCCCTCGCCGCGATCGTCGCCGTGTTCGGTCCGGCACTGACATACATCCCGATCGACGCCCTGCGGCTCGTGGTGGGGATTCTGCTATTGGTGTTCGGTCTGCAGTGGCTGCGAAAGGCCGTGCTCCGGGCGGCCGGATACGTGCCGCTACACGACGAGGACGCCGCGTTCCGACGGGAGATGGAGGCGGCACGAGTCGCGCCCACGGTTCTCCGCGGCGGACTCGACTGGTACGGGTTCACGCTGTCGTTCAAGGGCGTACTCCTTGAGGGTCTGGAAGTGGCGTTCATCGTCGTGACCTTCGGCACCACCGAAGGCTCTCTGTCCCTCGCGATCTTCGGCGCGGCGGCCGCAGCGGTGCTCGTCGCGGGCACCGGCGTGCTGGTGCACCGGCCTCTCAGCGCGGTCCCGGAGAACACGATGAAGTTCGCGGTCGGTCTCATGCTCACGACGTTCGGGACGTTCTGGAGCGCGGAGGGCGCCGGCGTGACCTGGCCGGGCGGTGACGGCGCGATCCCGGGGATCCTGGTGTTTCTGATCGCGGTGTCGCTGGCGTTCACCGCTCGCCTGCGGCAGCAGCGCCGGCAGATGCCAGCGCCGGCGACGATAGGAACCGGGGGATCGTGAGATGGACGCGCTCATAGCCTTCCTCCGTTTCTGGTACGACTTCATCATCGGAGACGACTGGACCGTGGCGGCCGGTGTGGTCGCGGCCCTCGTCGTAGCCCACGCGCTGGCGGCGCGTGCCGTTCCGGCGTGGTGGGTCATGCCGCTGGCCGTAGGGGTCCTGCTGTCGAACTCGCTGCGCCGTGCCGCGCGTCCGCCGCGCTCACGCGGGCCGCGCCAGCGTAGGGACACACCCACCCTACCCCGAACCAACTTCCATGCGCCACGGGACCGTTGACCGTCTCGACCTCCCGCCCGAGGACGACCCCGTGGGCGCCGCGCGCTCCCATGAGATCGCGGCCATCCTCGATCGCGCTCTCGGCGGCGGCGCGCTCGGGCGCGAGGACGCGCTCCGCCTCGTCACGTGCGATGGCACGGATGTGCACGCGCTGTGCGCCGCCGCAAGGTTGATCCGAGGCCCGGGCCGCACGGTCAGCTTCTCACCGAAGGTGTTCATCCCGCTGACGCGGTTGTGCCGGGACGCCTGCGGGTACTGCACGTTCCACACGACGCCGGACTCCGACCCGGCGCTCTACATGACGCCGGAGCAGGTGCTCGACGTCGCTCGTCGCGGGCAGCGTCTCGGGTGCACCGAGGCGCTGTTCACGCTCGGCGAGCGGCCGGAGCAACGGTTCCGGGAAGCGCGCGAATGGTTGTTGCGGCGCGGGCATCGCAGCACGCTCGGCTACCTGCGCGAAATGGCCGCCCTGGTGCTGGCCGAGACAACCCTGTGGCCGCACCTCAACCCGGGGACCCTGTCGGAAATCGAGATGGCGTCCCTTCGCGACGTGAGCGCATCGATGGGGCTCATGCTCGAGAGCACCAGCGAGCGGCTGTGCGCGCCGGGCGGGCCGCACGAGCACGCCCCGAGCAAGCATCCACGGGCCCGGCTCCACACGCTCGAGACCGCCGGACGGCTGCGGGTGGCGTTCACCACGGGCATGCTGGTGGGGATCGGCGAGACGCGGGAGGAGCGCGTGGACACCCTGCTGGCGATCCGGGAGGCGCACGCCAGGTGGGGGCACGTGCAAGAAGTGATCGTGCAGAATTTCCGCGCGAAACCCGCCACGCCGATGTCGGGGACGTCCGAGCCGGACGTGGAAGATGTGGTCCGCACCGCGGCGGTGGCGCGGCTGGTGCTGGGTCCCACCGCGAACATCCAGGTGCCGCCGAACCTGACGGCCGACGCCTATCCCGTCTATCTCGCCGCCGGGATCAACGACTGGGGCGGCGTCTCGCCGCTCACAATCGACTTCGTCAATCCCGAGGCGCCCTGGCCGCAGATCGCATCCCTCGCGGCACGCACCGCCGAGGCCGGGCTGACGCTTCGCCCGCGGCTGCCCGTCTATCCCGAGTACCTGCTCCGCCACCCGGAGTACATCCCCGCTTCCCTTCTCGCCGGGCTCCGCGCCGCGGCCGACGACGAAGGATATGCAAAAGGAGGTCTTTCCCGCCATGGCATCGCCGTCTCCTGAGCCCGGTAATGCGCTCCACCGGCTTCTCAACGGTATCTCCCCGGACGTCGCGGGCATCCTCGATGACGCGCTGTCCGGCACCGACCTCGACGGCGAACAGGCGGAACGCCTGCTCACCGCCACGGGCGCGGACCTCGCCGCGACGGTCTCCGCGGCCGATTATCTGCGCCGCGAGACGGTGGGGGACCTCGTGACGTACGTCGTCAACCGCAACATCAACTTCACGAACGTCTGCATCAAGGGCTGCGGCTTCTGCGCGTTCAGCCGCGACTACCGCGAGGAGGAAGGCTATCTCCTCCCGGAGGAGGAGATCCTGCGGCGGGCGCACGAGGCGTGGGACCTCGGCGCGACCGAAGTGTGCATCCAGGCCGGGCTGGCGCCGAAGATGGACGGCGACCTCTACATCCGCTTGACGCGGCGCATCAAGGAGGCGCTTCCGGAGATCCACATCCACGGATTCTCCCCCGAGGAGGTGCTCTACGGCTCGGTGCGCTCGGGACGGACGATCCGCGAGTATCTCGCCGCGCTCCGGGACGCCGGGGTCGGTAGCCTCCCGGGCACTGCGGCCGAAATCCTGGATGACGGGCTCCGCAACCGGATCGCGCCCGGACGGATCCGCACGAAGCAGTGGATCGAGGTCATCCGGACTGCACACGAGCTGGGCATCCCGACGACCGCAACGATGATGTTCGGCCACATCGAAACCCCGGGGCACCAGGCCAGGCACCTGGTGCTCCTGCGGGACCTGCAGCGGTCGTCCGGGGGATTCACCGAGTTCGTGCCGCTCAGCTTCGTGCACACCGAGGCGCCGATGTGGAAGCGCGGTCTCGTCCCGGGGCTGCGGCCGGGCCCGACCGGCGTCGAGGTACTCCGGGTGCACGCCGT
>DASPUZ010000177.1:0-23600 GCA_035622635.1 bacterium
CGTTAGGCTGCCCGCGTCACCGAAGATAGCGACGGCGACGGCACGGCAAACCTCGGCTTCCAGGGCTGAGAGATTGCCGTGGATCTCCTCTCCATTCCAGTCGTCGGCGCTTACGACCGTGCCGCACGCCATGTGCTTCGGCGCGCGGATCGACTCTAAGGTTCGACCGTGCGCAACGATGACGTGCGCCAACAAAGCGCCGGCGAGGAAGCTCAGAAGTAAGCGTCGCATCTACAAACCCAACCTAGGCGGAAAGGGAAAAGGGTGGAGGTCTTGACCTCCACCCGATCGCCGACGATCTCCAGCCCGGAGGCGATTGCCTCAAGCCGGGAATCGATCAAGGTATCCAAGTTCCGGAGGTGGGCGTGCCGGGCGATTGGGTCGGACGCGGATTTACCTCAACCGGATACGGGTCGATCGGCCTACCCGCTTGGTAGGATGCCATAGACGGGAAGTCGGTCGGCAAAATGCCGATCGCCGCGCATGCACCATTGGTATATCCGTTTGGCGAATAGCCTGCCTTCGCCAAGTGAGGCAGCGTGTCAACCACTGTCGGCGGGATCGATGCCCGCGAAGCGGGGACAGGCGACTTCAACCCCCGCAAGATGTCATAATCGAATGCTTCCGTCAAGTCGCCGACGTCGTTGCCAGGATCATCCGACGGACCGAGGTTTGGCTGTCCCAGTGTCGATGCGCCCAGTTCGCGCCCACGCACTTCGTCCGGCAGCGAGGCGAGCGGCACGAGGCCGAACAGCTCGTTGATAAACTTGATCACCGAGCCGTGCTCGCTGTAGCGATGTGAGATCGTGCCGGACGCCGCGTATGGCGAGATCAGGATTGTTGGAATACGCGGACCGGCCGCAAGTTGCGAGCCGTCGACGAACGTGCTGCGCCGTTCCGGTGAGACATGGTCGTAGTACCCGTCGGTCTCGTCGTACGTGATGATGATCACACTGTTCGACCAGTACGGACTGTGGGTAATGGCGTTGATCGCCTCGGCGGCAAACGCCTCGGAGATCTGTTGATCCGAGTAGGCCGGATGATCGTCGTTGCCGAGAAACGCATGCTGGATGGCAGGGGTCGGATCGACCGGCACCCACCCGTCGTTGTTATTGTAGCCGCCGCGCAGATAGAACACGCCGCCGTCGCGCGGCAGCGTTCTGTGTTCCACGGCCTGCAAGAAGTCTTTGGCGCCGTGCAAGTTGTTGTGCAGCACCTGCGGATTGTCCGCGAGATACGCGAAATACTGCGGGCCGTTGTGATGCAACACATAACCGGTGTTCAGGCCCGGGTCGTGGGTTGGATTTGGCGTGGCCGAGTTTTGCGGCTCGAAGGGGTCGGACGCATCGTTCGCGTTGAAACCCTGCTGATACCAACCCCAGTTGACCGCCGGGTCGCGTGACGCAATGGTTTCGATGTCGTGTTGGACATCCCGCAAGTCCGCGCTCGGGTTCGGGTCGGTCGCGATGATGTGCTCGATATTCTGACCCATGAACGATAGCGGCTGGGTGGCGAAGGTCAGGTTCACGGTCGGGTTGGCTGGATTCTCATCGAAGTTATACGGGGGCTTGACCGTATTGGTATCCAGGTTTGAGCCCGGAAACGGACCCGGATCGCCGACAACCGGCACGAAGGCATTGCTGTCGGTCGGCATGACCTTCGAGCCGTAGCTGGCACCCAGCGGGTTCGGGAAGTTTGGGTTCGGGTAAGCCACGGTCGCGCCTTCATCGTTGTGGAGTGCCCATTGCGTCTCACCGGACTGACCGGCGATTATCGCGATAGCATTCGGGGTCGACGGTCCGACGATCGTCTGATGGAAGTTGTCAAACAGCACGAAGTTCTTTGCCCACAGCCACATGAAGGGAATCGTGTCACAATCGATGTGGCCGATGTCTGTTTGAGCTTTCTGCTGTTGCGCGAGTGTGATCGCGGTCGGCGACACGCCCGCGCTGGTTACGATGTTGCCCGAGGCGTCGGTCGTGAGGCCCTCCTGATCCATCGCGTAACGGTCATTCGCCGCGACACCGGTCTTTGGGTCGATATTCATGCTGTTCGCAAATCCCTGGTGGCTGTGATCGACGGAAATTTCGTCCGCGGGATAGATCGGCACAATCGCCCCGGTGGAGGTCTGGACCGCTTGCGGCATCAGAAACGGGGAGATTGTCACCGTGTGGAGCGAGGTATCGAGGTATTTTTGCGAGAAGCTGGGCGTCGCGGCGGCGGGCGTGGCGCCGCTCGGCGCGGTGAAGAGGCCGTTGGCGCCCGGGTAGGTGCCGAAATAATGGTCGAACGATTCGTTTTCATGAAAAATCACGAACACATATTTCACTTTGTGGCGCAGCAGGTCGATTTTCTCCCTAAGCGACAAGCCTCCGTTCGGGGCGTCTTGCGCCAACGACACCGTGATGCTCGACAAGAGCGTCAGCGTTCCGAGCAACGCAGTAGCGCACCTGAAGAACCTCGCAAAAGACATCATCGATCCCCCGTAATTAACAAGTGACCATATAGATCATTCGCAGCTATATCACTCGAACCGATAATTCAGCGCTCCTTCGGCCCTTTTCCATCGCTATCATGGTAGCGATCAAGCATTAAGAACCGGACAATGGTAGGTTAAAAATACGCTTCATCGGGCATTTTCGGGGATCCCAGGAAACGCGGCATGGATCTTCAGGAAAAAGTAGCCTTCGTCCCGGTAGCCGTACCCCATGCGCTTGATGACCTTGATCTTGTTTGATATCGTCACCGCCACGATCGTCCCGACCCCAGCGCGAACGCGGCGCAGCCGCACCACCAGGCGGCACAATCACCGCCCAAGGGCGCGCTGGAAGCGTAGCGCGTCATCCCACATCGTCACGTTGTTGAACAGCACGTAGGTGCGCTCCTGGCACCATTCGCGCAGCACGTGCAGATCCTCGTCCGTGTAGGGGTACCGAAAGCCCGCCCGGCCGTGCAGACGATAGTAGCGCGGGGTACCCTGCACGCTCTGCGCGGCGAACGGATCGACGCAGTGGATCAGGTCGAGTTCCCGGCACAGGCGTTCGATCAGGCCGGCGGGCCAGTCTCCACGGGGCTCCCAGACCAGGCGAAGGCCTTCCCGCTCCGCCCTGCGGAAGAACCGCCTTAGGTTCCGAACGTGCTCCGCGGCCGGCGCGAAACTTGCCGGACACTGGAACAAGACAAAAGTGACGCTCAGAGCACGTGCGATCGCGCGCGTCTGTCGCCACGCTTCCAAGACTTCGTCGGTTGGCGCGAAGGACCCGTAGCGTAACCGTGCGGCAGCCGGGATCTCCCGGCCCAGGCGCCGGTAGGTGGGACTTGTTGGTGGATGCGTGATGAGCTGCCAGGCCTTCATCGAGAACTCGAATCCCACCGGGGCGGCAGCCCGCCACCGCTCGACCGTCTGGACCCGTGGCAACCTGTAGAACGTCTGTTGCACCTCCACCACGGGGAACATCTTGACGTACTCGGCGAGCCGGCGGGGGAAACCGCAGCATCCAACCCTGATCGAACCCTCGACGTCTCGGCCCGGGGTTGGCCGGAGCCGCGGCTCCGCTACGGGCGATTCAACCGCCGATGAGCGACCGGCAAGTGGCCTGGTATGGCTCAAAGCCGACTAGAAGACCTCACCTTCGGGAGGCATCTTACGCTCGGCGTCTGAAACGCCTCCGGCGGGTCCGCGGGCATAACGCGCTCACCGAATTTCGACGTCCTCCCAGAACCCGATCCAATGATCGACCTGCTTCATCGCCGCGCCGGGTGCCTCGTACGACCAGGCGGCGCGCGGACTGCGGGCGGAGTCCCCGACGACATCGTAGAACTGGACCCCATGCGGGCAGGCCCGATCGTCTTCCGTCTTCGGCGCCGGCCGCAGTAGGTCCATGCGGACGGCTTCCCGCGGAAAGTACCGGTAGCCTCCCACCTCAAGGGTTCGACCACTTTCCGCGATTACCTGACCACGCCATGTCGCTCGCATGATCGTCGCCCCCCCTCAAGGCCGCGCTGATAGCACACCCATGTATGGGTTGTGCCCCAGCCGCGTATTCCCCCTTCGGGCGAACGCCCGCGATGGACGTCTGAGTCCTTCGGTCGCGTGTCAACGGCGACGACCGGTAACGAGAATCAGTCGAGACGTGACGCTCGGCTCGGCCGCGAGGGCTATAGCTGCGCCCACGCATCGGCAAAGACGCGCTTCGTGCCCGCGATCACCGCGGCCGTATCCTCGCCGGGGAGCGGCTTCACCTCGAAGCTGAGGAACGGCAGGTGGGCGGTGCTACCCAGGAACCCTATCTCAAACAGCACGCGCAGGTACTCGAGCACCTCCGGCGTGTCGTTCTCTCCGCCGGCGATGCCGAACCGGGGGTGCTGGTCCCCGTATGCGACGTGCTTCGGGTCGCCCATCACGCAGTTACCGATGTGCGCGTGTACCAGGTGCGCGCGCGCCGCCACGAGCGCGTCGCGCGTCCGCTCGCCGAGCAGCGGCAAGTGGCTGAGGTCCAGCATAAGCCCGAACTCGGGATACTCCCGCCGCACCGCCTCGGAGATCTCCACGCACAGCGGCGTCGGCCCAGCGAGGCACTTCTTCTCAATCGTCCGGTCGAACGTCTCCAGCGTGATCGCCATCCCCCGCTGTCGGGCGTACGCGGAGAGCTCCATCAACGACGCGACGAACCTGGTCGTGGCCTTGGCTTCGTCAGCCGCCCCCGGATACGGGCCACTGACCACCGCGACGCGTTTCGCCCCGAGCGCGGCCGCCTGGTCGATGCACCCCTCGACGAAGGTCACCGCGCGCTCCCGCGCGGACTCGTCAAGAGCATTAAGATCGCCCTTCGTCGCGAGCAGCGCCGGCTGCGCGGCGAACCCGACCGCGAGGTGGCTCTCCCGCAACACCGCCGCGGCCGCAAGCCGCTCCGCGGGGTCATGCGCCCACGAGACCTCGATCGCCGTGAAGAACTCGTCCTCCGCGATCTTCCGGATCGTGTCGGCGTACGGCCCCTCGCCCTTCATCACCTCAGGAAACGCCATACAGTGTACGATTCCCAAACGCAGATACCGGTTCCAGGACTCTTGCATAGGTCACCTCTTCCATCATGCTCAGATTTGCCGAGAGTTTCGGCATGAGTAATCCCCAGATAGGCGTGTCAGGTTGGTTTCAGCGCCGCGATCTGCTCGTCGGTGAGCAGGCGGACCTTCGACCCGCGGAGGATCAGAAAGAGCTTCGCCGTCTCCTCAAGCTCCTCGATCGCGTTGGCCGCGGCGTCCAGCGAGGACCCGGCGACCACCGGGCCGTGATTGGCCAGCAGGATCGCATGGTGCGTCCCCGCCAGCTTCCGGACGGCCGCGGCGAGGGCGAGATCGCCCGGCGGATAGTAGGGGACGAGTGGCAAGCGGCCGACGCGCATCACGTAATAGGGGGTGATAGGCGGCAACACGTTGGCGGGATCGATGTCCGCCAGCGCGGAGACCGCAACCGAATAAGTCGAGTGCAGATGCACCACCGCGCCGGCCTCTGGCCGTTCCTCGTACATGGCACGGTGGAGGAAACTCTCTTTGGTCGGCGGATCGCCGGAAATGAGCGTTCCTGCGGCGTCGAGCTTCGCCAGCCTCGCAGGGTCCAGCCGGCCCAGCGAGGCATTGGTGGGCGTCATGAGCCAGCCCTCCTCGAGCCGCACACTGATGTTGCCCGCACTGCCGTAGGTCAGCCCGCGCGCGAACAGCGAGGCACCGAGCCGGCAGATCTCCTCGCGCAATGTTGCTTCGCTCAGTCGAGGCATGCAAACGCCCTCACAAAGAAGTCCTCCCGACCGAAATTGCCGGATTTGAGCGCAAGCGCAAGCGGCGGATCGTTCAGGCTCGCGGTCCAGGGCACGCCGGGATCGATCTGCGGCCCGATGCGAAGCCCGGTAATCCCGAGCGCCTGGACGACGGCACCGGCGGTTTCGCCGCCGGCAACGACGAGGCGGCGTGCGCCGCGCGCGACGAGCCCGCGGGTGATCTCCGCCAACGCCGCTTCGACGAGGCTGCCCGCGCGTTCACGGCCGAGGGAATCCTGCACCGCACGCACGCGCTCGGGCGCGGCGCTCGCCGAGATCAGCAGCGGCCCCTCACTGAGGTGCACTTCCGCCCATTCGAGCGCGCACGCGACGACCGGCTCGCCCGCGGCGAGCGCCATCGGGTCCACCTCGAAGGTCGGATACCTTGCGCGCATCGCCGCCACCTGCGCCAGCGTCGCCGGCGAGCACGAACCGGAGATCACGGCCGCCGCTCCGCAGACGCGCGGCAGCCGATCGGCCCGCTGGCCCGTCTCAAGCAGCCCGGCGCGCCGGAAATTCTCGGGCAGCCCCAGCGCGATACCCGACCCACCGGTCACCAGGCTGAGATCCGCCACCGCCTCCCCGATAGTCAGAAGATCGGCATCCTGGACCGCGTCGAGGATGGCGTGCCGGCAACCCTCCCGGCGCAGTCGAGCGAACTCGGCCCGCACCGCCCGGGCACCCCGGAGGACCGCCTCGAGCGGGACGAGTCCGACCTTGTGAGACGTCTGGCGCCCGAGCACACGCACGAGATTGGCGTCGCGCATAGGCGTCAGCGGATGGTCCCGCATGCCGGATTCGGACAGCAGCCCGTCGCCGACGAACAGATAGCCGCGATAGACGGTCCGGCCGTTCTCCGGGAAGGCGGGACAAAACACAGTGAAGTCGGCGCCCAACTCCTCCAGCAACGCGTCGGCGACCGGGCCGATATTTCCCCGGTCGGTCGAATCGAACGTCGAACAGTACTTGAACAAGATCTGTCTGGCGCCGGCGCACCGCAGCCACCGGAGCGCTTTCGTGGACTGGTCCACGGCCCAAGCGGGCGGCGCGGTCCGCGACTTCAACGCGACAACAACTGCATCCGCCTGCAAGGGAGCATCGCCCTCTTCCGGCGTCCCGATCAATTGGACGGTGCGCATGCCGCCCTTCACCAAGGTATTGGCCAGGTCGGTGGCACCCGTGAAGTCGTCCGCAACGGCACCAAGCACAATCATCTACTGCATCTCCGACAGGGGCCAAAAACTGTCTCGCGATCCTTCCCGGTGGACGATCCCGTCAAAGCCTGGATGGCCAAGCACGGACTTGAGTGCATAGGCGCGCCCAGGATCTGACTGACGCATGCGACATCCGCCACCCAACCACGGAGGTTCACGGGTGCACTGCAGCGTCGCGCCCGTATGATGCAGCGCGGCGCCAGCCACTCACCGTGGCGCGCCCCGTTGACCGGTCGTCGCACGGTTGGTCGCGACTGCTTCAGAGGCAATACCGGAACCGTCGGAACTTTCAAATCGATCTCTCCTAACCTTTCGTGGCGTCTCCAGGGTCACCTCCTGAACTCAAGCTTGCCCGCCAGAGATTGCGCTCAAAGGTGCGGAACTCATGTCCCGAATCCCGGCAAACAACAGCCCGCCGTCTATTGGCAGCACGGACCCGGTCACGTAGCCCGAATCTCGTGACGCCAAGAATGCCACGACGCTTGCGACGTCCTCCGGTGTACCGAGTCTTCCCATAGGTATGCGCCGGACCCTCTCCGCCCGTGCCTCAGCCGTCAACATCTCTGTGAGAAACTCCGTCTCAATCGTCCCTGGGGCTATCGCGTTCACCCTGATCCCCAGCGGCGCAAGCTCAAATGCCATGGCGCGGGTTAACGCTTCCAATCCGGCTTTGCTCGTCGCATAGACCGCCTGTTCACTGTGCGCCATATGAGCAGCCGCCGACCCCATGTTGATGATGCTGCCACCGCCAGTCCGCATCATGTGGCGCGCAGTTTCCTGTGAGGCCATGAACGTACCAGTAAGGTTGACCGCAAGGACCTCTTGCCAGGCGTCATCCGTCAGTTCCAGGAACGGCGCCCGGGTCCCGATCCCCGCGACGTTGACAAGAATACTGATCTTTCCCCACGCCCCCGCGACCGCCTCCACGGCGGCCCGTATTTGAGTTCTTTGACGAACATCGCACTCAATCGACAGCGTTTCGCGGCCCTCACCCCGCAGCTCCGAAGCCACACGTTGACCCGCTGCGGCGTCAACGTCAAGAATGGCCACCGCGGCCCCATCGAGGGTCAACCGCTGAGCGATCGCGCGGCCGAGTCCCCCGCCCCCTCCAGTTACGACCGCAATCTCACCGCTTAAGCTGGCGCGTGGGCCATTGGTCATGTCGATTCGCCTCCTTGACCTCCTGCCGGTCCAGTCACCGCGCAGTACAACCCGCCAATCCACATCTACCCAAAAGAGAACGGGGGACGCCCCACTGGACCGGGGCGGCATACAAACACTCCCCCAGCCGTCGGCTGCGCCGTAGCCTCTTCCGGGGTCAGACGGTGTCGCGCGGTAGTGATGTACAACTGGTCCAGCTGCGGGCCACCGAACGCACAACTCGTCACGAGCGTTACAGGCACGCCGATCTCCATGTCAATCTCCCCGCTCGGGGTGTATCGGCGAACCTTACCCCGCCCGAACAATGCCACCCACACATATCCTTCGGAATCGACGAGCATTCCGTCGGGCAACCCTTCGGCACGGGGGATCTCCACGAACGTACGGCGGTTGCTTATCGCCCCCTCTGCTGCGTCAAAATCAAAGACATCGACCCGCTGCGTCGGACTGTCAATATAGTACATCCGCCGATCGTCCGGGCTCCAGTCGAGACCGTTCGCAACGGTCAGCCCCGTCAGCACCGCCGAAAGACGGGAGCGCTGGGAGGACCGCTCCAAGCAATAGAGCGAGCCGACCTCGGGGGTATGATCCCATGCCATCGTCCCCGCCCAAAATCGGCCGCGGCTATCACATTTTCCATCGTTCATGCGGCTCGCTGGCCGATCTTTTTCTACTTCGATCAATTCGGAGATGCCGTAATCCCCCGGCGCCAAAAACCCAAACCCGTCCCGCAGGGCTGCGACGAGGCCTCCGGGTGCGCAGATACCAACAGCGCTGATCGGCTGGCCCACATCCGTTACCGTGTCCTTTCCCGATCGCGGATCAAACTCGTGCAAGGCGTTGGCCGGAATATCAACCCACAGAAGACGCTCATGCTGCTGATCCCAGACCGGTCCCTCACCGATCCTGGCCCGCCTGTCCAGCACCAACTCTGCGATGTGCCGTGTCACTGGATCTCGTCGTCCTTTCACTTGTGCCGCAGCGACGACTTATACGCCCGAGGGACCGACTCCCGCACGGCAACCGACAAACGCGTCGGTTGATCGAATCCCCGAGCATTCAGAACCTCGGTGACGGTAATCTCCGACGCTCCCTGCCGTCCGATGAACACCACCTCATCTCCAGGTTGCGCCTCTGGTACGTCCGAAATATCCAGTCGAATATGCTCGAGGCTGGCACTCCCAGCGATGGGGACGCGCTGTCCACGTACCAACGCCATCCCGCAGTGCAACGCGTCGATGCCGTCAGAGTACCCGATCGGCGCGATCCCGATCCGCATCCTCGCATGGATGGGGAATGGCGAGACGCTCGTGAGTTCTTGGTCGCGCACATCTCGGCAATGGACCAACCGACTGCGGAGACCCGCAAATGCCTGGCGAATCTGCATCTGCCCCGTGTCGCCCTCGGTATCCGAGCGCAGATTCCCGTAGACGATCCTGCCGACGTCGATGCCGCTCAGACCGGCATGGCCAACGCGAAGCAGTACGGGGGTGCTCGCCGCCATTGCCACCGGCACTTCTATCCCAGCATCACGCACGTGACGCAGGACCACGTCAAAGCGCCGCAATTCCTCACGGAGATATGGCTCGGCGTCCGTCCCCTTCGGGGCGTGCAGATGGGCGTACATCCCACTGAGCTCCACCTTGGGCAATCCGCAAATGGCTTGGATCAGCGCAGGCGCTTCGCCATAGGGGAGCCCGAACCGCTCCAGGCCCACATCCACCTCGACAAATACTCTGATGCGGCTCGCCGCCCAATGGGAATAGGCCTCGGCGACTCCGGGATCGGTGACAGTGGCGAAGAATCCGTGGTCTTCGATCGCGCGAACGACATCGGCGCTCACATGGTTGCCACCGTACACGAGTATTGAAGCCGAGACCCCTCGCTCCGCCAACATGATCGCGTCAAGCACATCGGCGACAGCCAGCACGTCCACTCCAGCGTCCTGAAGGATCCGACCGACTGGCACGAGTCCGAAGCCGTACCCGTTGGCCTTGACCGCGGCAAAAAAGCGAACCCCGGGACTCACAAACCGCCTGATCTCACGTACGTTGTGCGCGATGGCATCGAGGTCAATCTCAAACACGTTTGGCCGAGCAATACCCGGCGTGCGCCAAGACACACGAGGGTCTGCATGGGGCGACAGCACGGTTAGCCTCCTCCGGAGAGCGGAAAATGACATGCCGCGGTGCGTCCCACGTGGACCTCCTTGAGTTCTGGAGCCCTCTCCGCACAAATGGCCTGCGCGAACATACAGCGCGTTCGAAACCGGCACCCAGACGGAGGCGCGCTCGGAGAAGGAGGGTCACCGCGGAGTACGATTCGCTCCCGAGACGGTCCCCCTGCAACGCTCGGCACGGACGAAAGCAGCGCGGCGGTATACGGATGCAACGGCCCGGAGCACACCTCCTCGCTCGGACCGTATTCGACCACTTGTCCCAAGAACATGATCGCGACGTGGGTACTGAGATGGCGCACCACCCGCAGGTCGTGACTGATGAAGATCAGCGCGAGACGAAATTCCCGCTGCATGTCGTTCAAGAGATTGATAATCTGTGCCTGGACGGAAACATCCAATGCGGAGATGGGCTCGTCCGCGATGATGAGTCTGGGGTTGAGCGCGATTGCACGGGCGATACCAACGCGCTGTCGTTGCCCACCCGATAGCTCGTGGGGCAAGTGCGTGTCGAAACGAGGCCCGAGACCGACGAAATCCAGGACCTCGCGCACGCGGCGCCTGCGCTCGTCAGGGGACACGCCAAACGCCACTAATGGCTCCCCGACAATATCTTTGACGGGACTCCGCGGATTCAGGGAGGCGTATGGGTCTTGAAAAACGGGTTGCATATCCCGGCGCAACTGTCGCAGCTCTTCTCCCTCGAGCCTCGTGATGTCGCGCCCCATGAAGCGTATGCTTCCGCTGTCCACGTCGAGCAGACGCAGAATGCAGCGGCCCAACGTGGTCTTTCCGCACCCGGACTCGCCGGCGACACCGAGGACGTTACCCTCGCGGAGCACCAAGGACACGTCGTCCAGGGCGTGCACGCGACCCGGCGGGAAGAAGGGGAGGCGATTCGGAACGAGAAAATGCCTGGTGACGTGGTCGAGGCTGAGGATTGCCTCCGATGCCTGCCGGAGCGCCGCATCGGCGACGTGACGCGTCTCCTTCCCTTGCACCTCCGCCCTGGGCGCGACCGGCTCCTTCGGTCCCGCTGGCAGCAACCCGTCTTTGGCCAGCCAACAGGCGACCAGAGAATCCCCGACGGCTTCTAGGGGTGGCTCGGCAGATCGGCACGTGTCGGCCGCATACGGACAACGCGGGTGAAATGGGCATCCCGTGGGAAGGGCGCCGATCGGAGGCGGCTCTCCTGGAATTGCCGCCAGCCTCCGCGTCCGTGACATGGTCGGAGACGGCATCGACTGCAGCAACGCTCGGGTATATGGGTGTCCCGGTCGGGTCAACAGATCGCGCGTCGCACCGAACTCGACAATGCGCCCCGCGTACATGACTGCGAGGGTCGTGCAGATCTCACTGACAACGGCCAAGTCGTGACTGATGAGGATGACGGCGACACCCAGCTCCCGGTTCAACCGGCGCAGGATATCCAGGATTTGAGCTTGCACGGTCGCGTCAAGCGCCGTGGTCGGCTCGTCCGCAATCACCAGAGCGGGAGATGCAATGAGCGCGGTGGCGATGATCGCGCGCTGCCGCATTCCCCCAGAGAACTCGTGTGGATACCGCACCATCGCCCGGCTGGGATCCGGAATGTCCAGCCGACGCAGTTCTCCTTCGGCCGACAACGTCGCTGCCCGCCTCCCCGCGATCCTGTGAAGCATCAGTGGTTCCCGTACCTGTGGCCCGACCCGCATCACGGGATTGAGCGATGTGAGGGAATCCTGAAACACCATGCTGATCTGGCTGCCACGGATCTCTGACAGGCGCTTCCTCGACGCACCGAGCAGATTCTCACCCTTGAAGCACACGGTGCCGCCCGTCACCCTCACACCAGAAGGGAGCAAACGTGGAATGGCAGACACGGTCATGGTTTTGCCCGACCCGGACTCTCCGACGATCCCCAACACTTCGCCGACCGCGAGCCGTAACGACACACCGCGCACGACTTCTATGGGCTTGTCGGCGCTCTCCACGGCGACGTGGAGGTCCTCGACAACCAGAAGATTGTCCGAGCGCCCGCTGCTCACCGCCCCACCCACGACCTACCGTCTCCCGCCGATCCAGGGATCCAGGGCATCACGGATCGAGTCTCCCAGCAGGTTGAATGCGAAGACAAGCGATAGAATCGCGAGGCCCGGAAAGGTCGCTACCCACCACTGATCCATCACGTCGACGCCCTCTGAGACCATAGAGCCCCACTCTGGTGCCGGTGGCTTCGCCCCTAGGCCCAGGAAGCTCAATGTGGCAAAGCTGAGGATTGCTCGCCCGATATCGATGGCTGCCATCACCAACAGGGACGGAAGCACGTTCGGCATGACCACCAGGGAAAGAGTGTGCAGCGGCAATCGACCGGATGCCCTCGATGCCACCACGTACTCCTTTTCCCTCAAGTCCATCACCAGCCCTCGGCACACACGGGTGTATTGCGGCCACCAAACCGTGGCCAACGCCACAACACCATGACTCAAACTGGCCCCCAACGCTGCAGCCACGGCCATTGCCAGCACCAACACTGGGAACGCCAGGACCATGTCAGTGACTCGCATGATCACTTCGTCGACAATCCCACCCGTGTACCCCGCGACCGCGCCAAGAGAAGCCCCAACGGTCAGCCCGAAAAACACCACGACCATCGCCGCAGGAAGGGAAGTCCGACCCCCGTAGAGCACGCGACGAAGAACGTCTCGCCCTAATTGGTCGGTACCGAACCAGTGGGCGAAGCTGGGCGATTGCAGCCGAATGTCGACGTCCTGCCCCAGGGGACTCCCCGGGGTCAACACGCCGGCACCAGCCACCGCAATAATCCACGCGAGAATGGCCGCAAGCGCTATGGCCATCTGTGGATCACGCCATACGAGAGTGACCCAGCGCGCCGCCGCAGAGCGTGCCTCAGGCGTAATGGAAACTCGGCGGAACGTCACCAGGCGCACCCTACACCACCGCAGCAGTGGAGTCTGCCTGGTTGACCACGACAGCCGCAACGGTTCGCATCATCGGCGCCGAGAGACCATCGCCGCGCGTATGCGTGGATCCAGCAGCGCATAGACGATGTCAACGCCCAGATTGACGGTGGTATAGATGACACCGAAGACCAACGTGACGCCCATGATCGCCGGGAAATCCGCGTAGATCGCCGCCTCGTAAGCATAGTGGCCGATCCCGGGCCACCCGAAGATGGTCTCGATCAGGATGACACCTGTCAGCAAATCGCCGTAGGCCAGGCCAACTATGGTCACGACGGGAATCAGAGCGTTCGGCACTGCATGTTGTAGAATCGTGCGGCGCTCGGTCGCGCCCTTGCTGCGCGCCATCTGCAGAAAGCCCTGAGGCAAAACAGACAGCATGCTCGTGCGGGTCATGCGCGTGAGCGCGCCAGCGCTCCAGGTAGCCAGGATGAGCGCCGGAAGAGCCAAGTGGGACACGGCATCCCAAAAGGTACCCATGTTGCCTGCGATCAGGCTATCGATGGTGTACATGCCAGTCACTGTGGGAGGCGGTACGTCCACCGGGCTGAGTCGCCCGGGAGCCGGCACGATTCCGAGCCGCAGGTACAACACGCTCAGGGCAGCGAGGGCCAGCCAGAAGATGGGCATGGCAACGCCAACCAGTGTCAGGAGTCGCACCACCAGATCCGTGATGGTCCCGCGTTTGACTGCAGCGACGATGCCCAACGGCACAGACAGAATCGCGCTCAACACGATGGTCCCGGTCGCCAACTCGATCGTGGCGGGCATGTAGGACTGCAAATCCTTACTGACCGGCCGATGCGTGTAGATCGACTCCGAGAGGTCGCCGTGCAATAGATTCTTCATGTACGTGAAGTACTGAACCGGCAGCGGTTTGTCCAATCCCCAGTGTCGGCGGTAGGCATCAACAATCGCTGGATGGTCTGCCGCTTGCTGGCCAAGCGCAGCGATGACCGGGTCCGTGGGGATCGCGCGACTCACGGCGAACGAGATCACTGTCATGCCGAGAAGAATCGGCACGAGGAGTATTAACCGTCGAGCCACGTAGACGACCACGTCGCTCGCTCCGCCGATCAGTGCGATCGGGCTACAGATGACGCCGACATGACACGATCACGAGAGCGGGCTGCGGACCGGTGTTGCCCCTCCCCGGTCCGCGCCCGCGTCTCACGACCTGCCCTAGAGGCGTTGCGTTGGGCTCGCGCACTGTTGCTCAGACTGCACCTTCACAACCACAACGCAGCGAGAACCGCCAGCGACCTCGGGGGCGGAACCTCGCATGCGCCTCGACGTATCCATCAGCCGCGAACCCGGTCAGCCGTGCTAGACCGACTCGACGGTCCCTACGTCCAGGAACCACACCGGGTTGGTCGCCATTGGCTTGAGTATGTCCTTGCGGTAGCCGATCTGGATATTGGCCTCAAACAGCCACACAAATGGACCCACCTGATTCATAAGCCGCTGCGCCTGATAGCAGAGCTGCTGTTGCTTCACAGGATCCAGTGTCTGCATGGCCTGTGCCGATAGATCGGCAATCCGCTTGGCATCGGGGGAAAACTCGGGCATCCACCCTTGTCGGGGTCCCCCCACATGCCCGCCGGGGGCGAACACCGGGAGGAAATCCGTCCACCCAATGTAGTCCGCGCCCCAGTCGTGTATGTCCGCCTCGAGTTTGCCCGCTCGGAAGTCCGTAGATTCCTGACTCGAAGGTATGGGCTTCAGGTTGGCGGTGATTCCAATTCGCGCCAGGTCGCTTTTGATTTTTTCGGCGAGCACGTTCGAGGGAATGTTCCAGTACATATGGTCGGAAGCATACGTCAGTTGCATCGCAAACCCGTTCGGGTAGCCAGCAGCAGCAAGTGCCGCTTTCGCCCGAGGAAGATTCTGCCTGAACCTCTCACTAACGGGTAGCGCGTTTGGCAGCCCCGGCGGAATGACCCCGGCGATAAATTGCCCGCCACCCCGGTAAATCTTGGCCATCCCATCATAGTCGATGGCGTACTTGATAGCCTCCCAGGACTTGGGTGTTTTGAGGGCGGGGTTGTGGTTGACGTGAAGCCCGAGCCACGGGAATCCCAACGATGGGATTTGTATAATACCAACGGTTTTCGAGTTTGCAAGCTCGGCAGCCAAGTCCGGGGTTAGGTTGACCGCAACGTGCGCGTCCCCTCGCACCAGTAGATCGCGCTGCGTATTCGCATCCTTTGCGAACCTGAACACGACCCGCTCAAAGGGCGAGGGTTTCCCCCAATACATTGGATTCCGCCTCATGGTCAGCTGCGACCCGTGTTCCCAGGCTTCCAGTACAAACGGACCGGTACCTGCGCTGTGCTCATCAATCCAGGACCGTGCGGTGTCAGTCGTCGCCGCATTAGCGGAGTCATTAGCGCCATGCTGCTGGAGGGTCGACGCATCCGCCATGCTCAAGAATGGCGACGCTAGCAGAAACAGCCAGTCGGGGTTCACGGAAGTGAGCTTTATTGTAACTTGGCTCGGTCCAGTCTTCTCGACCGACGCGACTCCATCCTGAAACCAGGAAGCGGGCCCTTTGAGATACTTCTGGCGTTTCAGGGAGAAAACGACATCGTCTGCCGTGAGGGGCTTCCCAGTTGAGAACCGAATCCTAGGATTCAGATTGAACACGTAGGTCAGGCCGTCGGGGCTCACCTTCCAGGTTCTCGCAACGTCACTGACCACCCTGTCGAATCTAGAGCCCGGGAACGTTACCAACTGATCGTACATGATCTTCAAGTAAACCGGCACCGTGAGTTCGTTCGCACCCTGCGGATCGAGCGTTCGCGTGTCCCCTTCCTCTATGGCCACGACAAGAGTGCTGAGCTTGCTTCGTTGAGAGGTCTGTCCGAAGGCGCGAGAACTAGTCCCCAAGAAAAACGGGACAGCCGCTGCTGCCCCCATCCCACGCAAGACTGCCCGCCTCGAAACGCGTCTGTGCAGGAGATGCTCAGCAGGATCAATCTGCCGCTCACTCATGGACCCACCCCCACTCAACGATATCCTTAAAGACAACGAACACGGAACGCACGAGCGGCGAAAATCACCATCGCTGATGTGCGCAGCGTTCACGCACCAGCGAACCTGGGAATAGCGGACAACCCCATTGCCTCGTCCGCAACGCGATTCGATTGCTCAAGCAGATCGGCTTCGTGATGAAGCCATTCCACCGACCGACGGACGTGGACACGCATGGCCGCTTCGGCCTGCTCGGGATCGCGGCGCATGAGAGCGTGAAAGATAGGTTCGTGCTCGGCTATGACCTCTCGGATTGGACGGATCAATCCCGCACCGAACGCCGAGACCATGATCTTGACTGAGAGCAGGGTTTGGGTGAGAGGCGGGCTCCCGGCGATCTCAACCAGACCCGTATGGAACGCAAGATCCTTCGCCATGTAGGCTCGGCGGCTCTCCGGTGTTTCCGCAGCTTCAACGTCGACGTCGCGAAACAACGACCGGAAATACTCGACTTGGCTTGATTGGATCACGGCCGCAGCCCGGCGGGCCGAGAGACCCTCGAGGACTTCTCGCAGCTCGAAGACCATTGCGAGTTCGCGCGTGGATAGGCGTCGGACAAACACACCGTGACGCGAGCGCCATTCAACGAGTTGGTCCTGGGACAACCGCTTCAACGCAGACAACAGAGGCGTCCGACTAACACCCAGATCGCGGGTCAGTCGAGAGATCTCAATTCGCTCCCCGGCCAGCAGAGTGCGCTCGGCGATCATTTCCTTGAGGCGTTCATATATCTGATCGTCAAGATTCCGACGCACGCCAAGCGGGGCTGGTTTGTCGACAGCCACACCAACCTCCACCACTCGGGTTTCGGCCGGGCGATAAACGTTCATCCCGACAATCCAGATCTGCTTCGATTCCTTGGTCTTTAGAATTATAATAGGCATAAGAAAATACAGACGTCAATCAAAAATTGAATACAACGGCTTCTCCACTGGTCGGCGCGAGAAGGGTACAGTGATGTACCACAACTAACACTTGACTAGCTCGCGCCGACAAGGGGTTCGAAAAGTAGCGCTCTCGGCATTGGGGCCGCGCGCATGGATGGACCGTACGGCCTCCGCACTGACTCGGTCCAGGATAGTGTCGCATGACAACGGAGAGCGGGTTGAATCTGTGTTTCGTAGGGTATGGCGCGATCGCCGGTGTTCACGCGGATATTTGCCGGCGTCTCGGCCATCGGCTCCATACCGTAGTCGGCCGGGTGCCGGAGACGACCGAGTCGTTTGCGCGCCATTATGGCTTCGCGCATAGTACCTTGAACCTCGAGCAGGCGCTTACGCAGCCTGAGATTGACGCGGTCCTGATTTGTTCTCCGAGCGAACTTCACGAGTGTCAAGCCCGCGAAGTCATTGAAGCCGGTAAACCAGTACTGGTCGAGCTGCCGCTTGCGATGAGCTACGCGGGCGGTTCGGCACTGGCAGAATTAAGTGGACGACGCGGCGTCACGGTGATGGTCGCTCACACCCAGCGATATATGCCGGCTGTTCGCGCCGTTCGGGATGAGGTCGCGGCGGGGCACCTACACGTGCATCACGTTCTGGCCAGGTTTCTGTTCTTTCGACGTCGTCACGTCGGCTGGAGCGGTCGAGTGCGCTCGTGGGCCGACAACCTACTATGGCATCACTCGTGCCACATGATCGA
Source organism: bacterium (assembly GCA_035622635.1). Taxonomy (GTDB): domain Bacteria; phylum Sysuimicrobiota; class Sysuimicrobiia; order Sysuimicrobiales; family Segetimicrobiaceae; genus JAJPIA01. Next base: position 18,002 of record DASPUZ010000177.1, read on the forward strand.
TACATGTTTGTGGGTGCTCGGAATGCCGGTCGTAGACCAGCTTACCGTACAGGGGCGTATCGGCCCCCTCTATGCCGCGACGGGCATCCCTATGGACCTCGATATCGGCATCGCGACATCGGCCGGAACGCTAGTCAACATCGGCATGTCGTACCACTCGGAAGACACTGGCCTTGATTTCCTGATCGTCGGCGAGGAACGAACTCTGCATATTGCCGGGCGTGCGCTGCTACATCGGAGTACCATGCTCTATGATCCCGCAGCGCATCATGAGTATATCGCCAACGAACTGCAGGATCGAGAGTTCTTCGCCGCGGTAACCGAAGGACGACAACCCGAGGTGAACGCGTTCGACGTTCTGCCCTCCCTGGCGGTCCTCCAGCAGGTACAGGACCAGAATCCGTCCCTGCCGCGCCATGTCACCGCCCCCAGTGAATCTGAGAGCTCTGCTGAGTCCTGATCCGGATCACTGCGGTCGTGCATGGCATCGAGAATGTGCAGGGACGTTGCGCCAACAGCTCCAACGCAATCGAACACCCTCAGCCTGCAGCCCGTCGAGCACCGCATCGGCTGCAGCCGGCATTGACACCCGCGCTATGATTCAACGTCCCACGCCCCTCAGAAGCCATAGAGGCGCGCGGGATTGTCCACCAGGATCTTCCGGAGTCGAGACGGATCCGATACCCACTGGCTCAGCCGGTTGAGGGCGCGCCCGTCATCTTCCCGTCGAAACGGGGCAATCACGTCCGGCCGACGCGGGACGCCAAACTGGCCGCCCGGATGCGGCCAGTTCGTCCCCCAGATTACACGGTCAGGGTTCGCGTCGATCAATGCGCGCGCAACCTCCGCGGCGTCGGCATAGCACGCTCGCTCCGAGATGTAGTACGGGGCCGACACCTTCACATAGACCTTGCCTCGGCGGAGCAGTGACCGCAGCGCGTCGAACCCCGGTTGCGCGACGCCTAATGCCGCGTGGGCACGGCCGAAATGGTCGATGACCAGGACCACCGGCAATGCCAGAATCGAGTCGTGAAGCGTCGCAAGCACGGACAGGTTGGTGTACACTTGCACATGCCAGCCCAACGGTATCGCCTGCAGTGCAGCCTGCTCCAGCCGCGTCCGCGCGACCGCGGGATCCCGTTCCCCCACTGTCTCAAGATTTACGCGAATGCCGCGCACGCCGACCTCCTGCAGCTCACGCAACGCGGCGTCCCTCACCGTCGCGTCGACGACCGCGACGCCACGCGCACGCACGCCGACCCGCCGAAGCGCATCGACCAGACAGGCATTGTCTGTGCCGTATGGACTCGGCTGTACAATCACGACGCGATCGAGGTTGAGGGTGCGGTGCAACGCCACCAGATCCTCGACGGAAGCGGGGCCGGGCGTGTAGACGCGGTCCCGAGAAAACGGGAAGCGCTCCGGCGGACCGAAGACGTGGACGTGGCAATCGCAGGCGCCCGGCGGCACATCGAAGTTTGGGGCGGTCTGCGTGACACCGAGCACAGTTGCAGGTCCCGTCATGCCGTCCTCGCCATCAGAGCTCGGTGTCGGACCTGTATCGCCCTCAGGGTGACGGCGATACCGTCCGTGGCAGCGACTTCCCCCATCTTCTCCAGCGCTTCGACGTTTTCCTTATCCATGCAAAGGGTCGCGGTTTTTGCCCTGTTCGCCTCAGATGAGCGCCTGGTCAAATGACGACGCGGTTGAAGTGTCGGCGAGCTTGATAGGGCTCTCGGAACTGAATGCGCCATCAGGCAAACTGACCGCGCGCCGCCTTCAGATCGAACCACCCGGAATGTTAACTTTCGCGTATCCGCCCAACACTCGCGAACCAGTCGCCGGCGAAACGCGTGCCTGCTTGGCGACATCAATGGCGGTTGTCAGAAGGGACGCCCCCCTTCGTTGCTGAAGACGAAAGCGGTGTCAGAAAACGTTTTCACGATAATGAGCGGCGGACCTCAGCGGTCAACAGTATGGTTCGGTCCAACAGCGGCACGCCCATGGCTAGGAGGAGACATGAAATGAAACGGTCGCTCCCGCGTTGCGCGGTGACCTGTGCCATCGCCGCAGTGTTGGCGTTGGTCTTGCTCGGTACGAGTGGAAGTGGAAACGCGGCAGCCCCTACCACGCTGACGATTGCGCTCGGTATTGACGCCGACACGCTTGATCCTGAAGGGCAGTCGACAGCGACAGTGTCGAACATCGTAGACTACCTGTTCGACCCGCTCGTGTGGTACAACGACGAACGTTCCGGGGTCGCTGCCGACCAACCGCAATACACGAAGATCGTGCCGCAACTCGCGAGCGCATGGACGGTGAGTCCGGACGGACGAACATATACGTTCAAACTGCGGCAGGGCGTCAAGTTCCAAGACGGTACCGCCTTCGACGCCGCCGCCGTGAAGTTCAACATCGAACGAGACCTGGACCCGGCGGTACGCAATCCTTCCCGCTTCTACTGGAACTTACTAGATCCCAGCAACATCGAGACCCCAGACCCCTATACCATTGTGCTGCACTTCCGGCAGCCTGACCCCACGTTGCTGGAGAAGCTCGCAACAACGACCGTGGATATCGTGTCGCCAACCGCTGTCAAGACGCTTGGGAACGCGAAGCTGGCTCTCGGGCCGGTCGATGCAGGCACGGGACCGTACGTGTTCAAGGAGTGGATCCACGGCGACCACCTGACTTTTGCGCGCAATCCCAACTATTGGGGCCGGAAGCCGTACTTCGATCAGGTGATATTCCGCGTCGTTCCGAACGCGGGCACCCGCGAAACGATGCTGCGGGCAGGCGACGTGCAAATGGCGTTTGAGCCGCCGGCACCCGATGTCCCAGCGATGCGCAAGGATCCGTCGCTACGGGTGGTGGAGGGCCTGACCGATCGAGACATCTTCATCGGGATGAATAACCTCTACGGGCCGCTCAAGGATGTGCGCGTGCGCCAGGCGCTCAACTACGCCGTCAACAAACAGGCGCTGATTCACAGCGTGGTCTTCGGGCTCGCCAACGTGCTTGAGTCGCCGACCACGCCCAATCTTTTCGGCTACACGAGGATCCAGCCGGGCGGCTGGCCGTTCGACCCCGCCAGGGCCAAAAAGATGCTGGCAGATGCGGGGTATCCGAACGGCTTCGCCATCGTACTGCGAGCCCCCACCGGGCGCTACATTCAGGACTACCAAGCGGCCCAGGGGGTCGCTGCGCAACTCGCAAACGTCGGGGTCCAGGCTACCGTGGAAACCGCGGACTGGCCGAGTTACATCGCGGCGCTCGGGGTGCCGGAGGATCGGAGTCAGATCCAGATGTTCATGTTGGGGCAGGCCGGGCCGTATCTCGACGCAGACGCCGAGCTGTTGGCACATTTCTACTCGGGCATGTGGCCGCCGAACGCCTTCGCGGCCGAGTTCTACAAAGACCCGCAGGTGGACAGGCTGCTGGTCGCCGGAGAGACGACGATAGCCCCGAAACAACGCGAAGCGATCTACAAAGAGGCGCAGGCGTTGATCTGGAAGGATGCGCCGTGGATCTTCTTGTGGAGCCAGGACTTCTACGTGGTGACCAGTAGCCATCTCCAGGGTGTCAGCATCGTGCCCACAGAGAAGTGGGCGGCCATCTACGCCACGTGGAAGTAACGGTGCGATTTCTGTCCGCGTCGCATCCTGTCAAATTCGTGGAATCCTCGCAGGATCGCGACACAGAGCCGAAATTACGCAGCGAGCGCGTGCTCTCTGCAAAGCCAAGTTCGGGAAAACGCAGTAAGTGCTTGCGCGGATTGTATCTAACGGTCGCACACTCCGACCGCCGTACACGGCGAGGAGAATGATAACGTAGCAACGCGACAAGAGCCGCGATAGCGGTCGTGCTGCTTGGGAAGCCTACGCGACCGACGCGGCCAATCGTAGCGATTGTTCGCACTGCGAAATGCCGGGTGTAGCGCCTCGAGCGCCTCGTGCTGCGCGAGCTCAAGGACGCCGCGGAGGTGGCGTACCGGCCCAAGCTTCTGCCGAGCGAGCAGCCCGTCGAGAAACGTCTGCTCCGGGAAGCAGCGCGGGAAGGTCTCCACGGGGACCAATCGGGGTGGTACGTTACTCTGAAAATACCCGCGCGGCATCGACCGGTCTGTCCCCCGATGCCAGGCGACTTCCTGCACAAGGAAGCGCGGAAGTTTGCCGTCGGCCTGTCGAGACGTTGACCTTCATGCGCCACCGCGATGTCATCGGAGCCCCGGAGGCATCGGCGAGCGCCCGCACATCAATGAGTCCGAGTGGGCCGAAGCGCACGTCGAGCCGATCGCGTAAGACAGTTCGGCTCCCATGAGTCCGCGCCTCCCAAGCTCGGGCCCGCCGTCATCCCACGGGCCACTACCAGGGCCGAACGTCAAACTCAAGGGTCGCGACCGAGGGACCAGAACGGACCAACTAGGCCAACATCGTTAAGGATCGCCTGACGTTCGGTGATTGTTTTCCGCCGCCAGCTCAGGTCGAGGCGATCGTCGTACCACTTGCCAGCAAGCTTCCAAAGCCGTTGCAAATCGACAATCGCACCCGCTGCCAGCCCGCGCCGTTTGCACCACGCGTGCACATCGTCTTCCGACCGGAAGAGGAGGATCGTTCCTCAGGTGAACCCAATGTCACGCCACCAGTCGCGTGCCGGCACCGCGAAGTGCACGATACCCGCCGTCTCCGCCAAGCCGTTGCCTATCACCGTAACCCGCAGCGCCTGCCCTGAGTTTGGACAGGCTGTCGATATCTCGCCGTCAACGCCAAGCAGGGCCAAGATGCCGAACGCATCCCAGACACAGTTCCCCCACCATTGCATCTCTCTGGAACGCACGAGGAATGAAGTCGGGACCGCCGAAAACGGTTCGGCCATCCAAATGTACGGACTGCCGGGGATGAGCACCAGCGCGTCGGCCTCTCGCTGAAGACGAGTGAGCGCTCGTTCGGCCTGGTCTGGCGTCAGGACGAACTCTCTTGCGACCTCAACGGGGCTGGGAGCACGACCGGTGCTGGCGAAGTACCAGTAGATCCACAGCCGAATCTCAGAATCCGGAGCAGACGGCGGAGTGATCTGAAGCTGCCTCATCCAGGTGCTCTCCTCAGCCTCTTTAATTCATTCCTGGCTCTGGCACGCTGTTCGTCATTGCCACTGGTATCGCCGACGACCGCCGCGCCGGGGCTGCAGCTCCGCTTGGGGCGGCGACCCATTCCCTTCCAGAGCCGACTCAGGTAGCCCATTGGGACCTTCGCTGAGCCTACGGCCACGCCGCCGACGCCAGCTTGGATTTGCACGACGTACGCGTTCGGCAGTCGAGTGCGGCGGCGACACGAAGCATCCACCGGGCTCCGACCTGCCGCCACATCACAAGAACCGTACGTGCACGATTTTTGCGATGTTTTTGGCCATCGACGAGGATAACCTTTGTCGAATGTACTCTGGCAGCAGTTGCTCGCGACCCTCTAAGAGGAGAATTCCCGAATGAACTCCACCTTGGGGTTCAGGGATGATACCTGCCTACCATCGTCCAGCCCCCATCCCAGCTGGATGTTTGTACCCAGTTTCGACAAGTCTGAGTGCTCGACAAATCCTCGAACTA
>DASPUZ010000178.1:0-101523 GCA_035622635.1 bacterium
GATGCTTGGGATGCCACGCATCGAAGCCCACGACTCCGCTCATCAGCAGCGTCAGCACCTGCTCGGCTTTCGAGGAGGAGCCGCCCGGATGGCCGGATTGCGCCGCGTCCACCGCGGCGAACATCAATGCCCGCACCACGCCACACAGCCTCGCGATTTTCGGTTCGTCGATCTCCGGCAGAGGATCGAGCCCGAGCCCTTTCACGTTGAGGTAGGCGCCCCCTTCGGGACGATATTGCAGGCGTTCAGGCTCGGCCCGCCGCAGGGCCTCGCGGTCCACGGCTTCCAGGATGTTGTAGCGAGCGATTACAGACATAATAACCTCCCGCGGCCGCACGACCGCCATTCTGACAGTACTTAATCACTAATCCGAATTTGCGTTGTGATTTGTGAACTCCTCCCCACGAAGGAGCCTGGCCCGGTTTCTCCCGGCCTTCCTAGAAATCCGTTCGCATCCTCGCGACATCTCTAGCGCCACGTGTGACTGTGGGCGCAACGACTCCTGAGTCACCGCCTCCTTGCCGGCTCGCCGGATGGGTCCTCGAAGGTCGTACCGACCAGTACTGCAGGAGATTTCCAAAGAGACGGGATACTCTATGCCCTGCGCGCCCTGGGAGTGGAACCCGAAGGGAACGAGTCCACATGCCCCAACAGGAAAGGCCGTTGCCATCCGTGATCGATGCCATTGGCGACACCCCATTGGTCGAGCTGGCTCGACTGACCAAGAGGACGGACGGCCGAATCCTCGCCAAACTTGAATATCTGAACCCCGGGTTCTCGAAGAAGGACCGCATAGCGCGTCAAATGATCGAAGACGCGGAGGCCGGGGGAGTCCTCAAGCCCGGTCAAACGGTCGTGGAGCTCACCAGCGGTAATACGGGAACGGGGCTGGCGATCGTATGCGCCATCAAAGGGTATCCCTTCGTGGCGGTGATGTCCAAAGGAAACTCGATGGAAAGGGCACGTATGATGTCCGCGCTCGGTGCGGAGGTCGTCCTCGTTGATCAACTGCCTGCTTCCAAGCCGGGGCAAGTCTCCGGCGGGGACTTGGAACTCGTGGAACAAGAAGCTCAGAGGATCGTCAAGGCACGAGGGGCATTCCGAGCCGATCAATTCCGGCTTGCCGGCAACGCACGTGCCCACTACTTGCACACCGGACCGGAGATGATCAGGCAGGCCGGCGGGAGCATTCACGCCTTCTGCGATTTCGTCGGCACAGGGGGATCCTTCGCGGGGTGTGCGGCCGCGCTCAAAGAGTACGATGCTTCGATACGGTGCTTCGTTGTGGAGCCGGCGGGCGCGGCGCCGCTGGCAGGTCACCCCGTCGTCAACCCGTCCCACCGGATCCAGGGGGGAGGGTATGCCATGGCGGCGCTTCCTCTGCTCCGAGCGGAGCATATCGACGGGTATGTTCAGGTGACGGATGAAGAGGCGGTCGGGATGGCGCGCCGGCTGGCGAGCGAAGAAGGGATCTTTGCCGGATTCTCTTCGGGTGCCAATGTCGCAGCCGCCTGGCACTTGCTCCAGGGCGCCTGCCGAGGTGCCACGATCGCCGTGTTGTTGAGCGATTCCGGGCTTAAGTATTTGAGCACGGACTTATGGGAATCGCCTGCGCCGGGGTGGCGCCGGGGAACGTGATCGATCTCACCCGCGTCCCAGCCGGAGTCCTCGTCCCCGACGACGAAGACAAGCCAGCGGGCATCCGGTCAATCTCATGCGCGCTGATCCAGGCGCTCCGCTCCATGGCGGCGACCGGACTGTCCGGATGACGTCTGGATCTGGATTTGGACACACCGATCTGAGGGCGCGATCGTTGGACGCGCTTTGAACGAACCGGTACGGGAGGGTAGCGTTGTGGACGCCTACCGATACGTCATTTGCGACGTGTTCACTGACACGGCGCTGACCGGCAATCCGCTGGCGGTGTTCACCGACGCGCGTGGGATCCCTGAAGCACGGCTGCAACAACTCGCGCGTGAGCTCAATCTTTCGGAATCGGTGTTCGTCTATCCGCCTGCCGCGGGCGGCGATGCGCGGATCCGGATCTTCACGCCCGCTCACGAGCTGCCGTTCGCGGGCCATCCGGTGCTCGGGACGGCGATCGTGCTGGGAGAAGCGCGCAGCCGCGAGGGGATCCGGCTCGAGACGGGACGCGGGCCGGTACCCGTGCAACTCACGCGCGTGCCGGGCCGGCCCACGTTCGGGTGGATGAGCCAGCCGGTTCCGTCGGTCGCGCCGCTCGCAGACGCGCCCACCTTGCTCGCGGCCCTCGGCGTCGCTGGTTCCGTCCTCCCGGTCGAAGTGTACGACAACGGCATCCGGCACGCATACGTCGCGCTGGAGACCGAGGACGAGGTCGCGCGCCTCACACCGGACATGAGCGTGCTCCGGCGACGGTTCGGTGATAACGGCGTGAACTGCTTCGCCGGCGGTGGCTCCCGCTGGAAAACGCGGATGTTTGCGCCGGGCCACGGGGTGGTCGAGGACCCGGCGACCGGTTCCGCGGCGGGGCCGCTCGCGGTGCACCTGCTCCGGCACGGCCGCCTCGCCTCGGGAGAGGAAATCCGGATCACACAGGGCGTGGAGATCGGCCGTCCGTCGACGTTGCACGCGCGTGTCACGGCCTCGGGCGGCGGCGTCGAGCGCGTCGAGGTCGGCGGAGCCGCAGTGATCGTCGGCGGCGGCGAGTTTGCCCTGTTCTAGCCGCGCTGTCGGCGGCGCGGGCGCGTTGTTGGCTTTGACGCCGGGGGTTCTTACCGGGGCTTCCGCTCCAGTATACTCGAGACGCCCAGGTTCGCTGGCGGGGAATGTGGGGTCACAATCGACTGAGACGGAGGTCTGCGGTGCGTATCGAACAATGGGAGCTGTTCAAGACGTTGGCGAAATCGCGGCACGCAGATCGCGTGCCCATTGCCCTCATCATCGATAGCCCCTGGATGCCGGGATATCTGGGGATCGGCCATATGGACTACTATTTTGATCCGGAAGTGTGGTTTCACTCGAACCTCCGAATCATCCAGGAATTTCCCGACATCATCGTACTTCCGTCGTGGTGGGTGGAATTCGGCATGGCCATAGAGCCGTCTGCATTGGGCTGCAGGATCCACTTCCTGCCGGATCAGCCTCCTGCGCAGATACCAATGTTGTTCCACCTGGAAGACGTGGATCAGCTCCCGGAGGTGGATCCCTACGCCGATGGTCTCATGAGCGTGGCGCTCCATCGATACCGAACGCAACGAACGCGCATTCTCGAGGGAGGCTACACCATTCCCATGGTGACGGCTCGTGGTCCCCTTTGCACGGCGGCGTTCATGCGTGGGCTGACGCAGCTGATGCTGGATCTCACCGACGACCCGAGCGGGGTGCACAAACTGATGTCCTACACAACCGACGCCGCCGTTCGATGGCTCCGCGCCCAAGCGGACGTCATCGGCAGTAGTATCGAAGGCATGTTCATCCTCGACGACATCCCGGGTTTTCTGTCGCGGCAATACTACCAGGAGTTCGCGCATCCGTACCTCAAACAAGTCTTCGATAGTTTCCCCAAAGAGTGGGTGAAGGTGTACCACAACGACGCGAATATTGGCCCCTTCTTGGAAGATCTGGCCGACGTCGGCTTCGATGTACTGAACTGGACGCACAAGCTCGACCTCAACGAGGTTCGGAGAAGGACGGGTGGAAAGATCTGCTTGATGGGGAATATCGCTCCGCTGGAGATCGGGGTGCGCGGCACGCCCCAGGACGTCAAGACCGCCGTGTCCAACGAGCTCCGCAACGCGGACCGCGACGGGCTCATTCTTTCCGTCGGTGGCGGCGTCAGCCCCGGAATGCCGGGGTCGAACATCGCTGCGATGGTCGAGGCGGTGCGAGAGGCGACGTCCCCGTAGGACCGGCGCGCTGCGGAAGTGAGACGCCGTCCCCGCCGGGACGGCGTCTCACTCGGCGGCGATGATGCGCTCGTCAAACGTGGCCACGATGCGTCGCCCCGGGTGGACGGTGACGAAGTCTTCATCGTCCCACTGGCCGGACAGCAACCGACGAATCAGATCGAGGTCGCCCGGAAGCACCTCGAACCGCCAGCCACGCTGCGCGGCGTCGGCCTTGGCCCGAGCGACGTAGTCCCCGGACTTTCCAAGCTGCGTGTCGATGTAGGCCGCGCGCTGATAGTGCTTCTGCCAGGCGCCGAGCACCTCCAACAGGTACGCGGCGTTGTCTTCTCCGTATTTCGCAACGAGCTCGTCATAGGTTTCGTTGATGGGCGTCACCGAGCCGAGCGAAACGATCCGCCCGTCGGCGTGGTTTCCCCTGATTCCTCCGCGCTCGAGATACTCGTCCGAGTAATAGAACGTGCCGGGCGTCTCCGTGAACTCCTTATTGTACCGGGCCCTTGAACCGAGATAGAGGGTAATGCAGTCGTGGGCGCGCGGCGCGACGATCGGAACTTCACGCGCTTGCAGTCCGTCGAGGGACCGATTGCACAGTCCGTAGGCCAGAACGATCCGCTCGTACTCTCGCGCGCTGGTCGCGTCAATTCGCTGCTGGAGCGTTTCCCGCAGGGTGGCAGACACGTCGTGTAATCCCTTGTCCACCAACTCGACATCGACCACGTGCGGGCTGAGGGCAGCGTTCAGATACACCGCCCGGGCGAGCACCTCGCACGCAATGGCCTTAATCCGCACTGACCACCTTGGGACCGCCGACCAGAGAGGTCCTGGACGCCTCGACCATTTCGGCGATTCGCTCGATCCGTTCCATGAGGGAGCGGGTCGTCACGTTGTGCGCTCCCGCGGCGTGGAGGCGGACTCCGGGCCAATCGTCCGAAACGTCGACGTCATTGCTTGTCGCCGTCTCGGTCGGCTTCCTGGCCGGTGGCCTCGATCGCCCCTGGACCGGCATCCTTCAGCAAGCCCTGCACGACGTCGACCGCCGTTGGCGCGTCCGGCGCAAAGCCGTCCGCGCCGATCTGACGCGCGAACTGCTCGGTCACCGGCGCCCCCCCCACGATCACTTTCACTCGCTCGCTCAGGTTGGCCCGGCCGAGGGCCGCGATTACCGAGGGCATATTGGTCATCGTTGTCGTCAACAGCGCGGAGAGCGCGACGACCTGGGCGTTCTTGTCGATGACCGCGCGCACGAACTGATCCGGCTTCACGTTCGTGCCCAGGTCGTGCACGTCGTAGCCGGCGCCTTCGAGCATCATCGCCACCAGGTTCTTGCCGATGTCGTGCAAATCTCCTTGCACGGTCCCGATGACCACGTGGGTCGATGCCTGCTTGGGGCCGTCGGCGCTGACCAGGAGCGGTTTGAGCAGAGCCAGGGAGGTCTTCATCGCTCGGGCCGACAACAGCATTTCGGGGACGTAGTACTCTTCGCGCTTGAAGCGCTCCCCCACTTCGTGCATGCCGGGCACGAGGGCGTCAGTGATCATCTGCATCGGGGACAATCCGGCTGCGAGGCCCTCCCGCGTGAGGGCTTCTGCAGCCTTAGCATTTCCCGCGATGACCGCGGCTTCGAGGTCAGCCAGGTTCATCGTTCTCCTCCCAGGACCGCCTCTTGCAGTAACATCTCGCCTCTGTCACCCGTCATCTCCTCGAATCGCGCCGCCCAACATCTTGCCGTCAGGCGTATCGTGACGCCGTCGATCGACTCCGGCGCGGTTGTGCCGCCGCGCCGGTCGACTGCGACGCACGATTCCCCACCTCGCGATTCTCCACGCTGCCTGCTGCTCCTTGTGCTCGGAGTGTCCGTCCGCTACTCCGCCGACCCTCCGGGGCGCGGGCGCAACCTCCCCTCACGCCACGCCTGCAGATAGCCGGTACAGAAGTCATCCTCGCCCAGTAGCATCGCGCTGGTGATCTGAAATGGCCCGGAGGCGCGATCCAACGCGCGAATGTCCTCGAGCTTGTTCTGCGCCGGATCAACAATTGCACCGTCGATCCCCGCGTCGAGCGCCAGCGCAAAGAACGTCTCATTCACGAGACGCCGATTCGGGAGACCGAACGAGACGTTGCTGAGTCCCCCCGTGACATGGACCTCCGTTCCGTATCGCTCTCTCACTATGCGCACGGCGTCGAGATAGTGACGACCGTAGTTGCCATCGACCGAGATCGGAAAGACCAGGGGATCGACGTGGATGTCCGCCAGCGGGATGTCGTGAGCGTGCCGAAGTAGTTCCTCAACGTTCGTGGCGCGCTCCCGTTCGTCCGCCGGCATGCCCGAGTGGCCGGACGCAGTCACGATCACCTGGCAGTCGAACTCCCGCGCAAGGTCGAGCACGTCGAGTCGTTCGAGCGACGCCGAATTGAGCAGCGGTCGTCCTGCCTTTCGATCGCAGGCGCCCAGGCCCGTTCGGAGAAGGTCGGTGTTGGACGAATCGATGCTCAATGGGACCGACGAGATCTCTTCCACCGCTCCGATCAGCCAGCGCATTGCCGCCTTTTGAACGTCCACTTCCGACGAGACTTCATCAACGTTGAGATCGAGATAGTCGGCCCCGGCCTCGATCTGACGTCGTGCCTCGTAGCGCACGTATTCCGTCCCTTCTTCTTGGTCGACGGAGTCAGATGAGAGCCCCTTCTGCACGGCGAGCAACAGGTGCTTGATCTGGCCCCGCTGGTAAGTGTCGGACTGCCGAAACTGCCCAGGAACCGCGAGATAGCGAATCGTGCCGCCCGCGTCGCGAAACCGGACTGCTTCCGTCCCGTCTGCGAAGACGGTCACCCGAGTGCCTTTCCGGAGGACGATCCGGGTGGTATGGAGGTTCTCTCCAACGATGGTGAAACGGGCGAGTTCGGCGTCCCCGGCCATCGGTCATCGTTCCTCGCGCGACCTGCGCAGGCTATGATCGCGCTCGAGGAAGTAGTTCGCCCACCCGGACGTGGCCCGCAGACTTTCGTCCGTGATCACGGGGGGACGGTCGAGCATCTGTTCTTCGGCGCCATAGGCCTTCAGCCGATCGTAGGCCCGTGCCCACATGCACGGTCTCTTCGCGATCTCGCAGTCGCCTTCACGGCTTCCCCCGCACGGGCCATTGCGCTGGTTCTTGCGGCACTGGGACTCCGGACACAGGTAGGCGATGTCGGGCAGGGAACAGTCGCCGCAGTCCTGACACGCGAACAGCACCGTCTTGATCACCTGTTCGAAACGATGCAATGACCGCGTTGCCACCGGTGCGTTGTCGATCCGCTCGTAGAGCCGCCGCGCCAGCGCGTAGCCGGGCGTTCCCTTCGTGAACACATGATCGTGGGCGACACGGGCGAACTTGTAGCTCGGCGAGATGCTCCACCGCAGCGTCCGGCGGCTGGCCGGTCTCAGCGAGGCGACGTAGGCGCGATTGAGTTCGCCTGAGCTGAGGCCGGTGGACGGGTCCGGCTCGAACAAGTAGAACTCGTTCGGCTGCGGGAACTGAATATCGCGCGCGAAGATTCTCCAGTCGTCCGGCCCGTAGGAATCGGCGAGCGAAAAGATGGTGTGGTACTCCTCGGCCTTCAGCGGTCCGGCAAGGTACGCACCGCGGAAGCCGAGCCCCCGGGCGATGGCAATCTGGCGAGCCGCGAACTCATGAAAGAACTTCTTACCCCTGTCCGGCGAACCGGCCTGCTTCTCGACCAGTGCGAGGAGGGTATCGCTCACCACCATGCCGGGCACCATCCGCCGATGAAAAGAGCGGGCCGTCGACGCGGAGAGGACGTACACGTTCGCAATAAGGGGAACGTCAATCTGCTTCAGCGCGCAGTATTGCCGAAGCTCCTGAAGCTTGCGCGAGTCGTATCCCGCCTGCGTGATGATGAACCGGGCGCCGGCCGCGACCTTCCGGGCGAGCTTGTAGAGCTGCGGGAGGAACTCGCGCTCTTGCTGCTTGAATGGCGAGACCACCGCCCCAAGAAAGAAGTGCGTGGGAGGCAGCGCAACTTCTTTTCCTTTGCGGCCGACCGTCCGGATCCCTTGATTCATCTCCTTTAGCATGTCCAGAAGCGCGACGGAATCCAGGTCGAAGACTGGTCGTGCCTGACCCGCATGTCCGACGGCGGGATAGTCGCCTGAAACGCAGAGGATGTTGTCGAACCCGGCGCTGGCGAGAGACCAGATCCGGCTTTCCAATCCGTTGCGATTGAGGTCTTTGCAGGCCAGGTGGATGATGACTTCCTGGTCGCGGCCGCGCAGACTGAGGCCGAGGGATTCCGGGGCGAGCGTCGGATGACCACCGGCGTTGTCGGTGATGCTGAGCGCATCAGCGGTCCCCAGTTCTGCCAGCCCAGATGCCAGCGCGCGCACTCGGGACGGGCGCGTGTCGCTGAGCGCGCCGCGAGTGGTCACCAACTCGACAATTCGGACGAAGGCGGTCGATCCCTCGAGACGTGCGCGCAATGCACGTCTCGGCTCGATGCCGCCGAGTGGTCCTCCTCGCGAGCGCACGCCGAGATCCGCATGGATGGTCACAGTCTTCCCTCCCAGATCGCCGGGGCACGCTCTCCCGATGGACGCTTCCCCCTCACCCTGGCCCCACGCCGTTCATTGGCTCAAATGTACATCCTTCGACAAATAGGTCGAAGAAATCTGGCACCGTCTCGAGCTCGACATGCTCGATCTGGCGAACGAGTCGCTCCAGAGCCTCGCGCTTGGCCCGCGAGCGCAGGAGGATCGTGGCGCCCTCGAGCGCGGCGTTCCCCACCTTCACGATTCGCTCCGGCGGAAGATTGGGGACGAGCCCGATGGCGATCGCGTTGGCCACGTTGATGTAGTTGGCGAAGCCACCGGCCAGGTACACGCGCCCGATTCGTTCCGGGGGGATGCGCAGACTCCGCAGCAGGATCAACTGCCCGGCATAGTTGGCCGCTTTGGCTTGGGCGAGCTCGCTCACGTCGCCTCGCGACAAGGTGATGCCCTTCTCCGGGACGATCGGGATCTCGCGTGCGCTTCCTTGAAAGGTGCCGCGCGGGCTCATGCGCCGGTGGCGGACGAGCTCGCTGAGCAGGTCGATGAGGCCGGACCCGCAGATGCCTTCTGGTTCCCCGTTGCCGATCACTCTATAGTGCATGCGCCCGTTGCTGCATGCGACCGATTCGATCGCGCCCTCGTAGCCGGGCATCCCATTGGTGACGTGCCCGCCCTCGAACGCCGGACCCGCCGGGCACGACGCGGCGAGCATACGGCGAGGCGTGCCGGTGATGACCTCGGTGTTGGCCCCGATATCGACGAGCATGAACGCGTCGTCGCGGCCCAACTCGTCCACGCCGATGGCGAGCAGATCGGCGGCCGCGTCTGCCCCGACGTGTGAGCCGATCAACGGTGCGCCGTAGACCGTGCCGTTGGGGTTGATGCGAATCCGAAGCGCGCGCGCCGCCGCCGTCAGCGAGGTCGTCGAGCGTTCGCCGTTTGACACGGCGAGCTCGGTCAGCGAGTGGTATGGTTTCTCGCCAAGCGAGCGGGTGTCCAGATTGAAGAAGAGGTCGCGCATGGTCGAGTTGCCGACGACGACCACCTCGTAGATGAGCCGGCGAATGAAGCGCAGCCGCCGGCACATCTCCCGGATCTCCGCATTGACGGCATTGACGATCGCTCGGTGCAGTTCGCCACGGCAGGGTCCGCGATCGTAGGAGATGCGGTGCATCACGTCGCTCCCGCCGAAGCGCTGAGGGTTCTCGAGCGCGCTCGTGTAGCGCACGGCGCTCGTTTCGAGATCGACCAGGTTGAGAACGACGGTGGTCGTCCCCACATCGATGGCCAAGCCGTAGATACCACCACGGTAGATGTCGATCCGTTGCCCGCCAGCGTATACGTCGTCGCCCACCCGCCGGGTCGATGGTTCCAGTTCCACGTCGCGCGACAGCCCCGTGGTGACGATCTGGCGCCGTCGCTTGATCAGGGTGAACGCGATGTCCGCGGTCGCATCGAGCACGCGCGCCTGACAGGCGAGACGATAGTGGTGCGGCAGAAACTGCTCGGCTTCGCTCCGTTCCGACAGGGCTTCTATCCCGCGGGTGACCTCCACGATGCACTCGTGGCAGGTTCCGCATCTCCCGCACGAGGTAGGAATCTTGATCTGCAACTCATCGGCGTGGTCGAAAAGCGTCTTCCCTGCCGTGAGCGCGAGTTGCTTTCGCTCGCAGGACAGGGGCGCCATCGGTCAGTATCCTTCTTCGCCCCTGGGCGTCGCGGGATCTCCCGGGCCGCCGCGCACCGCGTGGACGATGGCCCGAATGTGGGCCGGGCCGGTGCCGCAGCAGCCCCCCAGAATATCGATGCCGATACGCCTCATCTCGGCGAAGTGCGGCGCCATTACCTCCGGCGTTTCCGGATAGACGATGCGTCCGTCGTGGACCTCCGGCAGTCCCGCATTCGCATGGATGAGCAGAGGGCCGTCGGTCAGGTCGCGCAGGATCCGCGCGAGCTCGACCATTCGGCCGGCCCCGACGCCGCAGTTCGCGCCGACGACCTCGGCCCCCGCATCCCCCAGCGCCTTGATTGCGCGCTCCGGTGTCACCCCCATCGAGGTAGCCCAGCCTCGTACCCCGCGGTGAAAGGTCATCGTCGCCATGACCACGCCCGTGACGTGCTCGCGCGCGCTCCGGACCGCCAAGGTCGCTTCGTCGAGGGCGCTCATCGTCTCGACGAGGATCCCGTCGACTCCTCCCGCCTCGAGGGCCACGGCCTGCTCGGCAAAGGCGTCACGCACCGCCTCAGCGCTGACGTCACCAAGCGGCTCAAGGAGTTCACCGGTTGGCCCGACCGACCCAATCACGAAACGGCCAAGTGGAGCGCCACTCCGGGCGAGGCTCGCGGCCAAGAGGTTGATCTGCGCGGCCCGGTCCGCGAGGTCGTAGTGGCGCAGGCGGAAGACGTTGCCGCCAAACGAGTTCGTCAAGACCATGTCCGAGCCAGCCGCAAAGTACGCGGCAGCCATGCCTCGAACCACGCCCGGATGGCTCAAGTTGAGCTCCTCCGGACAGCCGCCGGGCGTCAGGCCGTGCTGCTGCAAGTACGTGCCCGTCGCGCCGTCGGAGATCAAGACATCGCCGGCGGAGAGCCGAGCGAGCAAGGGGTGCTTCAGGCCTGCCACTCCCTCCCCAACACTGACCTCAACCCAATTCTAACCCTGGATTCCCGGTTTGACCATACACGAAGGACGTCGGGGTGCGCCGAATGTCGTTGCGGGAGGCGGGTTTGCGCGCGATGATGCGATTTTCGCGCGAACGTGCACTGAAGAAGAGCGGTGCGTTGGCCGTCGCTCACTGACCTGTCCTCAAGGCACGGTAACGCGCAGGCGTCAGGCCGAATGCCGACTTGAACACGCGCGTGAAGTGCGCTTGATCGGCGAACCCCGCGTCGCACGCGACTTCAACGAGCGGACGCTCCCCTTGAATCCGGTCCCGTGCGAACTCGAGACGGCGCATCAGTAGATAGCGGTGCGGGCTGATCCCGAACACAATCCTGAACTGACGGCACAACTCATAGCGTGTCAACCCCGTGATTGACTCCAGCTCCGTCGAATGTACAACACGGGTCTTTTCGGCGTCGAGGAACTGACGAGCCCGTTCGACGGCCTGGACGTCGACGCGTCGCGAGAGGGATGGTCCGGCGCCATCCCGCTCTCCCGCGATCAATCCTCTTGCCAGGTCCACGATGAGGCTATCGATGGCCAACGGCTCGAGGGGGGCGCGAAAGGCTGCCTCGATTGCTCGTGACAGCGGCGCGTTCGTCGACACCGGTTCGTTCACGAACGGCAACGGATACGGCCTTCCGCGGAGAGCCCGCACCGCGTCGGCCAGAAGGGCAGGCTCGACGTAGAGGATCCGGTACCCGAAACCGTCGTCGGTGCCCGCGCGACCGTTGTGGATCTCGTCTGGATACAGCACGATCACTTGCCCCGGCGTGCTCGCGTGGACCGAGCCCCTGTAGTCGAAGACCTGGACCCCCGAATCGGTCACTCCAATGGCATAGGTGCCGTGCCGGTGCTTCTGATAGGCCTCACCGGCGAACCACGCGCTGAATAGCTCGACGCCTCCGACTGGCCGCGCACTGGCGATCCACCCCTCGACCACCCCTTGGCACGATCGTTCAAGACCTTCGCCGGCCGATCTGGTTTGCTTAGGCTGCATCGGTTGCAGACTCGAGAGAGGTCCTCGAGCGGGACCCTGGCTTCGTGGGGGCGGTGTATGACGACGGAGCACGTCGTGGCGTTCCTTCTGTTCGCGGTCGTGGCCGCGGTCACCCCGGGCCCCAGCAACGTCATGTTGACCGCGGCCGGCGCGCATGCAGGCGTCTTGAAAGGGCTTCCCTGCCTGTTCGGTGTCACCACAGGCACGGCTCTCATGATGTTCCTGGTACCGCTCGGGATCGGGAGTCTCGTTCTCAAGCATCCTCTGCTGCTCAAGGCCCTCAATTTCGGTGGCGCCGCGGTCCTGCTCTGGTTGTCTTGGAGGATCGCGACGTCCTCCAGCCGCATCGAATCGGCTCCGGGAACGAATCCGCTCGGTTACATGGGCGCCGCGGCCTTCCAGTGGGTCAACCCGAAATCCTGGCTCGTGACTGCGAGCGCCGCAGGGACATTCCTCAGCACCGACGCGGGCAGCCCCATCTTGCAAGCAGCTTTCCTCGGCGGCCTCTTCCTTCTCGCCGCATTGCCCAGCTGCTTTTTGTGGCTGGCGTTCGGGGCCGCCGTCCAGCGGATGTTCCACGGGCGCCGCCGACTGAGAGTTTTCAACGTCGTCATGGGAACTCTTCTTGCCTTGTCGATCGGCCTCATCGTTCGATAACCGTGGCGGTCCGCGACCCCCGACGCTCATCAGCCGGAATTTCCAACGGAATTTCCAACGTGATTTCCCAACTCCTTCCGTCCCGGGAATCGCGAGTGATCCGATCGTATAGCAGCGCCCCGCCGAAGCGGAGAGAATCTCACACCCCCGGCGGGGCCCAGCGCGGTCAGGGAGGAGTTACGGAAATGGAATCTGAACAGTACGTCAGTTCCCAATGTCCGATTTCAGTATCGACACTACGATGCAAGCCTCCCCCCAGCGAGCAGTCGCCGATCTCACGAGTATACGGATCTGATCGTCGAACGCGGCGGGGGCATCGTGGTTGTTCACCGTCGACGGCGATTGGTCTCTTGACGACAGCTCCGGGATCGGAGTGGCGTCCACCGGACGAGTCGGCCAGATCACATGGACGGGTGATCCGCGTGATTTCACCGCCGGTCACCCCTCCCGAATGGGGTCGAGCTTGCTGTGAATGCATTCGAAGAAGCCGTGACGGAGGCAGTCGGATGGTGACCGCGCATGGATGGGGTTCTGAGAGATTCACCTCACGTCTAGGTAGCGCGCCAGCTTTTCCAGCGACGCCCTTCTATCAGGGGGACCCGCGTCGGGACGCGGAGGATGCGCTCAACCGCGACCTGCAGCTTCACAAGGCGCACGTGGTCATGCTTGAGGAGGAGGGCATCATCTCGGTCGAGACGGCCAAGGCGATCCTGGCGGAGTTGCTGGACATTGAGCGGCTCGGGATTGACGCTCTATTCCTCGACCCTAGCCTGGGCTTGTATCTGAGCACCGAGAAGTGCCTCGTCGACCGGCTGGGCGCCGACGTGGCGGGTCGGATGCATACCGCGCGGTCACGTAACGATCTCGAGCCGGCCAACAGTCGTATGTACGTACGAGACGCCATCAACCGGGTTGTGCAGGCGTTGATCGAACTCAAAAGGGCCCTGCTGCTCAGGGCAGCCGACCACGTCGAGACGGTGATGCCGGGCTACACGCATCACTCCCAGCACGCCCAGCCCATCACGTTTGCGCACTATCTGCTGGCGTCGCACGATGCTTTCAGCCGCGATATCCGGAGGTTTGAGCAAGCGTACGCAGTGGTCAACCTCAGCCCAATGGGGGGGTGTGCGCTCGCCGGTACCGGGTTCCCGATCAACAGGGGGCGTGTCGCCGGCCTGCTCGGCTTCGACGGGATCGTGGAGAACTCTTTGGACGCCACGGGTCACGTCGACTTCCTTCTTCAGAGCACCGCGGCCATCGCGATAGCCCTGTCGAACCTCGGCAGGATGTCCGAAGGCCTGTACCTCTGGAACACGTCCGAATTCGGGATGCTCGAGCTGGCGGACGAGTACTGCTCGATCAGCAGTATCATGCCGCAGAAGAAGAATCCCGTGGCGCTGGAGATGATCCGCGGGGAGAGCATCCTTGTCGCCAGTCAGCTGAACGGGATGATGGGTGTGCTCAAGGCGCTCCCGCCTGGTGGAGGGCGGGAATGGGGCTATGTCGATCGGGCCTTCCCCGGTTGCGTGAACACGGCTCTGGGAGCGATCAAAACGATGGCCGGCATCGTCTCGACGCTGGTTGTCAAGCCCGACGTCATGGCTCGCCGTGCGGCCGAGGGGTTTTCCACCGTCACGGAGCTGGCCGACCAGATCGTGCGCCACGCCGATCTCTCGTTCCGTCAAGCGCACCATATTGTCGGCCTGACTACCCTCGAAGCCGTCAAGACGGGAAAGAAGGCCGACGAGATCACTGGCGCCATGCTCGATGCTGCTGCGGAAAAGGTCATCGGAAGGCCGTTGGGTTTGGACGACCAGGTCGCCAAGAAGGCCCTGGATCCGTCCGAGAATGTGCGGATCCGTAGTACTATTGGCGGTCCGGCCCCTGACGAAGTGAGAAGGATGATCGAAGTCAGGCATGCGGTTCTCGCGGAGGATCAGGATCGTCTCGGCCAACGACGGGGGCACCTGACGCGGGCTGCCGAAGAACTGCGGGATGCGGTTACGGCGATCATCAATCGCTGACGTGCCACGTTGCCTAAGTTGACAGGGGCGGCACCCCGGCGTCCTAGCATCATAGACCAGTTTGCGAAGCTGATCGATGGTCCGCTGGGGGTGGGTGCGTGACGGCACGGATTCGCTCGCGGACATGGGCGGCCGCAATGGCGCTGGTGGCACTGCTGGCCGCAGGGGTTCCCTGGGGATCTTCCCTCCGCGCGGGGCGCCTCCGCGTCGCAGCTGATCTTCGGTCTCTCTGCGGAGCCCGTCAACCTCGATCCTCATCTGAACGTTGGGGCAGCGGCGCAGACGGTCAAGATGGAGCTCTACACGGGGCTGTTCCGGTTCGACCCCACGGGGAACATGGAGCGGGACTTGGTCGCATCATACGAGCAGCCGACGCCGACGACGCACGTTTTTCATCTGCGTCCAAACGTGAAGTTCAGCGATGGGTCGCGGCTGACCGCCGCCGACGTGGTGTTCACCCTGGAGCGCATCGCGGACCCGAAGGTCGGCGCGTATCTCCGAACGAAGCTTGCGGGAATCCAGACCGTCGACGCGGTCGACGCGCACACGGTCAAGGTGACACTGCGCGCGCCGGACGCCGTGTTCATCACACTGCTCGCCATGCCGCAGGCGGCGGTCGTGTCCAAGGCGTTCACGGTGGCGTGCTCGGGGAGTGGCAGCGCGGCGTGGAGCTCACGGTGATCCGGAACCCGAACTACTACCGGCGAGGGCTGCCGCAGGCCCCGGAGATCCGGTTCGTGTTCTACCCCGACGACAACTCCCGCGTTGCGGCGCTGGAGTCGGGTGCCACAGACATGATCGAGTACGTGCCGTGGCAGGCGATCGCGGCCATTCGCTAGAACCCCCAGTTCGGCTACCAGGGCACGAACGGTCCGTTCATGTACCTCCAGTTCAACGTGACGTAGGCCCCGTTCGCCGATGCGCGGGTGCGGCGGGCGCTCGGGTACCCGGTGGACCACGACGCCATCATCAAGACCGCATTCTGGACGTGATGCTGGAGCAGGCGCGAGCGACGCTGGACGTGGCCAGCCGCAAGACCATGTACGCGTGGGTCATGCGCAAGGTGCTGAACGACGCCCCGTACGTCTTTCTCACGTACCGGGAGCAGGGGTACGCGTACAAGAAGGGCGTGGAGGGATTCCGAGTGCTGCCGGGGTTCCTGGTGTTCTATTCGGGCGGGGAACTGGAAGCCGCAACGTTCGCGAAGTAGCGGCTCGGCGAGCAGCGCCCGCACGCTGCCGCATGCGTGCCCGTCGGCCGATGCGGGGCTGTCCGCCGCGCTCGCGGGCGGCAGAACGTTGAGCGGCGAGCGGACGCAATCCCCGCGTTCCTGGTGTGCGGGTTCGGTCCTCCCCGCCGGCGGAGGGCGGCGTGGACGGGTGGTGCCGTGAATGGCCTCCCGGTCGCCATGGCGCACGCCGGGTCGGCACTGACGTCACCCACCGGCGTGAGCTTCCTTCTTGTGGTCACGCCGGCCCCGGTAGTGGCCCACCCGGGGGCAGGGCGCCTAGCGCTATTTCCACGGGAGCACATCGCTTGCAAGCCCGAGGGCCTCGAGGTCCATTCCGTGGCCGTAGGCACCGAAGCTTTGCAACGACTCGGCGGCCATATCGCGTCCTCGTTCGAGGCACGATTGAATGGGTTCGTCGCGAAGAAGGCCGTGGATATAACCAGCGATAAACGCATCACCGGATCCCAACGTGTCCACGACATGGACGTTCAGGGCGTCGCACTTTGCCGTGACTCCTCTTGTCACCGCGAGGCTCCCGTGTTCGCCGCGGGTGAGCACTGCGGTTGAGGCTCCGTGGTCCAGCAAATCTTCTGCAACCTCGAGGGTTTCGAGCTCTGTCAGATGCGCGGCTGAGGCAAAGGCCACACCGACAAAGGGCAAGAGATCGTAGTGCTCTGGGCTGAACTCCCGCGAGAAGTCGTACGTAACCAAGACCTTCCGCTTGGACAGGTGGGGAAGCAGGTCGTTCACGCCTCCATACACGGTCGTATGGACGACTCGGGCGCTCGTACACACGGACATAGGAATTTGCTGCCACCGGAATTGTGAGCGGACCCCGGCGCGGGCACCGACGAAGGTACGGTCATGATTCACGTGACGAACGAATGCCAGGTTCGTCAGTCCTGGAAGTACCTGAACCCAGGAAGTGTCGACCCCCTCTTCCACCAGTGAGCTGAGAAGCAGGCGACCGCTGGGATCCTCCCCGACGGCCCCAGCGTACGCGACCTTCACGCCCACCCTCGATAGGTACGCGGCGGTATTCACGGGTCCACCACCCGGATACCCGGCTCCCTGGTCCAGGTAGACGTCGATACAGTTGTCGCCGATCGCCAGGACCTCCATGATAGTCAGGGCTCCATCGCGGTGTGCTCAGATGCCGGCGGGGCGCAAGACCCGCGAACGATGAGTGCAGTGTTCAGGCACACGGTTTGCGGAGGGCTGTCGTCGCCCTCGATTCGTCCGATCAACCGTTCAGCCGCTCGCTCCCCGAGCTCACGGACAGGCTGCTCGACGACGGTGATCGCGGGACGAACCATGGACATCCAGTCCGCGTCATCGAAGCCAATGAGAGACATGGTGGTTGGAATAGCGAATCCGCTCATCTGGATCGCGCGGTACGCACTTGCGGTCAGGATGCTGTCGGTTGCAAAGATGGCGGTCGGTCGCTGCCCCTCAGAGAGAGCCAGAAGCTCGCGGGCCTCGGCCTCTGCGGAAGCCTGGCCGTGTTGTGCGACCCGTAGCCAGGGCGAGGTCTCGTGGACACCCACTTCTGCAAGCGCCGTGCGATAACCGGCGACACGGGCGGCGCTCGTCATGAGGGTCCTCGACGCCGTGATCATGCCGACCCGGCGGTGACCGAGGTCCGTCAGCTGACGAATAGCGCGGTACGCGGCCGCCGCATTATCCACCACAATGGCGTCGACGCCTAGGTCCGGCACGGACCGATCCAGCAGGACAATCGGGACATGACGCCTGATGAGGACGTCCAGGTGGGAGGGGTATGCGCCCGAGGCTGGTACGACGATCAGGCCGTCAACCCGCTTTTCTGCGAGCACACGCGTAGCTTCCTGCTCGCGATCAAAGTCTTCGTCGGTGTTTGCGAGGACCAGAGCATACCCGCGCTGCCGCGCTACGTCAGCCACGGCGCGGGCGATCTTTGCGAAGAAATGATTCTGGATATCGGAGATGACCAACCCCAGGGTATGGGTCGTCCGGGTTACCATGCTTCGGGCGACGCCATCGGCATAGTACCCGAGCTGCTCGGCGGCTGCGAGCACGCGCCGGCGGTTCTCCGCACTCACATGTCCGTATCCGCCGAGCGTGCGCGCCGCCGTCACTTGCGCCACCCCGGCGAGCTGGGCGACCTCCTTGATCGTCACAGACTTAGGCCGTTTCACCTCAACCCCTCTAGCGAACACGTATTCGTGTTTCCAGTGCGTCTTCCAGCCCCGTTGACTTTTGTTGTGTCGGTATGATAGGACACAGATAACGATATCATGAAAGCGTTATCAATACTAGAGATAACGCTACCACGTGGTCATCAAGCGTGCAACTCCGTCGAGCAGTCTGATGGCATCGGAAGGGAGAGTCCGAATGAAACAAGTGACCGGCCGCCTCGACCCGCTTCCAACCGACTATGTGGAGACTCTGAACTTCGTGCTGTCCCAGGGGCCCCAGGTCCAAGCACTCGTGGCGTCGCTTCGGGACGCCGGGATGGACAGGGTGTACTTGGTCGGTGCCGGCGGCTCCCTCGCGAACATGTACCCACTTTCGTTCTTGCTCAATCAGCACGCGACCTCCTTCGCGTCTCAACTGCTGACCAGCGCCGAATTCGTCATCTCCAAGCCTGCGGCGCTCGGGCCGCGCTCTCTCGTGGTGGTCGTTTCGCACAAGGGCGAAACCCCTGAGACTGTTGAAGCCGCCGGGCTGGCGAGCGCCCGTGGGGCGCGCGTCGTCGCGCTGACACGCATGCCGGACAGCAGGCTGGGCGCGGCGGCGGACGTGGTCTTTACCACTCATAGCGAACGCACCATCACCGAGGCCAAGCTTCTGTTGCTTCATCAACTGGGCCTTTCCTTGCTCGCGCGCTTTGGTCAGTGCAACGATTACGCCGGGGCGATGGCCGCCCTCGCCGCCCTGCCGCCTGCTCTCCATCGCGTCAAGCAGGAGACGGAGGCCGAGAACGCCGAGACCGCCGCGCGGCTCAAGGACGAACCTCTCATCTACACGTTAAGCGCCGGCCCGAACTATGGAGTCGGTTATGCGCTTGCGATGTGCGCCTTGCAAGAGCAGCAGTGGATTCACGCTGCCGCAGTGAATGCTGCCGAGTTTTTCCACGGAGCTTTTGAGATCGTCGAAGAGGGGACCCCGCTGATCGTGCTCCTTGGCGAGGATGTCTCACGTCCCATCGCCGAGCGGGCTTTGCGCTTCGCACAACGCTACTCCCGCAAAGTGGTCGCTATCGACACGAAAGACAAGGCGCTGCCTGGTATTGCGGATCCGTATCGGGGCCTGGTGAGCCCGCTGGTCCTGTCTGCAATGACGACGCGACTCCTGGCGCACTTTGCCGCGGTGCGCGGCCATTCCGTTCAAGTCAGACGCTACATGTTCAAGGTGGAGTATTAGGCGACTGCTGCCGTGGGCGTCCTTGTGCCCCGGTGTACCTTCGGATCGATGCGGTAAGCATGGCGGGGATTATGCCGCCCGAAGCCAGTGGCGCACGAAGAACAAGCAGGAGGTGAAAGAGGATGAGTCAGCTGTCACGATGGTGGCGAGTGGGAGCTGCCATGCTCGTTGCCCTTGCGTTGCCCGGTTTCACCCTCCCGGGAAGCGCGGGCCCGGCGGGGCCGGTGACCATCGGCTTCCTGGAGAAGTGGCCGGAGCCTCAGTACGCGCCCTATTTCCACAAAGTGGTGGCAGACTATCAGCAGTTGCATCCGAACGTGACCATCGACCTGCAGGCCGTTGCTGATCAGCCGTACAAGGACAAGATCCGCGTGATGACTGCGGCTGGCGCGTTGCCGGACATCTTTTTCGCGTGGCCGGGCGATTTTGCAACGAAGTTTGTGCGTGCCGGGCTGGCTGCGGATTTGACCAAGGCATTCTACGGCAGCGACTGGCACACGAGGCTCGGTCAGGGACCGGTCGAGGCGTTTACCTACAGGGGGCGCCTGTACGGCATCCCTATGGACGTGCAGGCAAAGTTCTTTACCTACAATGTCGCAATCTTCCGGCATAATGGGATCGTCCCGCCGAAGACGCTGCCGGAGCTCTTCGCGGCGTGTGACAAGCTGAAGCGCAACGGCGTTGCGCCACTCGGCTTTGGCAACACGTTCGGGTGGCCCGCGATCCACTACATTACCACCCTGAACTCTGTCTACGTACCGCAGGCAGTTCTGCAGAGGGACTATACGCCCGAGACCGGGGAATTTACCGATTCCGGCTACGTGCAGGCCCTGGCGACTCTCAAGCAACTGCTCGACACATGCATGGTATCTCCAACCCAAGCTAACGGTGTCACGAACGACGCGGCGATCGCTGAGTTTCAGACCGGCCGTACCGCCTTCATGTACAACAACAACTACTGGTTCCCGTACTTCACCACGTCCGGGGGCGCGCCCAGTACCATCGTCGACAACTGGAACTACTTCAAGTTTCCGTCTGTGCCGGGTGCGCGGGGTGACCAAGCGTTTCTCACCGGAGCTCCGGATGGTTTCATGGTGTCGTCCCGCACGAAGCACATGGACGTCGTCATCGACTTCCTCCAGTTTTTCACCAGCAAGTCTAATGCCCAGCTGATGACCAAGATGTTGGGGTGGGGGAGCCCGGTAATTGGCTCGGCGACCGCGGAGAATACGTTCCCGTTGCTCCGGCAGTCGATCGATGACATCAATCAGGCCAGGGGAATGGCGGTCTGGCTGGACACGGCCACGAACGCGTTGGTTGCGCAGGCCTATCTCGCCGGTACCGAGGGGCTCATCAACGGTACCAAGACGCCGGGGCAGGTGATGAAGTCGGTACAGGAGGCCGCGCAGGCTGCCAAGAAAGAGGTTACCGGCAAGTAAGGGGGACGGCGGCGTGCCGTCCGTTTGTTTCTCGATGTGACTTTGCGGATCGGGCACGTGCTGGCGACTTGTGTCATGATGCCGCGGAAGGAGCACCGAGATGCGTAGGCGCCACAGACTGGTGCCGTGGCTGTACCTTACGCCGGCGCTGCTCCTGGTCGGGGTATTTGTATACTATCCTGTCATCGATAACTTCCGGCTGAGCCTCTACGCGTGGAGTGCGTTCTCCCCTCGCCCCACCTGGGTCGGAGTGAGCAACTACCAGAAGCTCATGGGCGACCCTGTCTTCTGGTCCTCGCTGTTGAACAACACGTACTATGCGATCGTATCGGTGGCGTTTCAGGTGGGGCTGGGGTTGGTGATCGCCGCGGTGTTGGAGGAAACACTGGTCCGTCGACTCCGCGTGTTCTTTCGCACCGTCTATTTCATCCCGGCGGTCGTCTCTATCACCGTGGTCGGCTTGCTGTTCCAGACGTTGTACGATCCCAAAATGGGCTTGATCGACCAGTTCCTTGTGACCATCGGGCGGGGCAGCTGGACGCACGCTTGGCTGGGAGAGGCCGGGACGGCGATCTGGTCGATTATCGCCATGTCGCAGTGGCAGTACACCGGCTATATCACGCTGCTCTTCGTCGTGGCCATCCAGAAGATTCCGCACGAACTGTATGAGAGTGCCGCGATTGATGGGGCGAGCCGATTCCGCGCGTTCGTGCACGTCACCGTGCCCCTGGTCCGCGAAATGACGCTCCTTGCGTTGATCATCACGATTTCGGGAGCCTACATGGTGTTCAACGAGGTGATGGTGACGACGCAAGGCGGCCCGGATAATGCTTCGCATGTGCTTAGCACGTGGCTGTATCAGTCGGCCTTCCTGAACGATCAGATGGGGTATGCCTCGACCATCGCTGCCGTCATCTTCGTCGTTACGTTCACTCTAGCCGTGATCCAGCTGACCCTGGCTCGCAGCGGTCGCGACGAAGCTTCGGCGACCTGACGCGATGGCGGGCGGAGATCGCATGAAGTCTATTGCGCATCGCAGCGGCCATGCGGAAGGGGTCGGATCCGCGTGGGTGGAGATCGGCACGCTGGCGAGAGGAATTGTCGAAGCGACCGCACGCCTTCAGGCCGGTGTGCTCTATCTTCTCCTGTTTGCCTTCGCGCTGGCGATTCTCTATCCATTGTTCTGGATGCTCGTAGCAAGCTTGAAGACGAACATCGAGCTGTTCGCAAACGTATGGGGACTGCCGCTGAATCCGCAGTGGTCGAACTGGGTCGAGGCGTGGCGCTATGGGGTAGGCCGTTTCTTTCTCAACAGCATCATCGTGACCGCGGCGTCAATTGCCGGCGTCGTGGTTGTGAGCGCGTGGGCGGCATACGCTCTCGCCCGGTTTGACTTCCCCTTCCGCACAACCATTTTCTTCTTCATCGTCGGCGGTATGATGCTCTCGCCACAGGTTGCGTTGATCCCGCTGTTCAGGTTGATGACGCGCCTGCATCTTTACAACACGTATGGGGCGTTAATTGTGCTCGACGTGGCGTTTCGCATCCCGTTCACCGTTTTTCTCATGCGCGCGTACATGCTCGGGCTGCCGCGCGAACTGGAAGAGTCGGCCTACATGGACGGGGCTAACCACTGGCAGGTGTTCTGGAGCGTCGTGATCCCTTTGAGCCTGCCGATCGTCGTCTCCGCGGCTTTGCTGCAGGCGTTGTTCTCCTGGAACGAGTTTCTGTTCGCGTTGACGTTCATTCAGGACCAGGCGCTCAAGACGCTGCCGGTGGGCCTGCTCGACATCATGGATCGTGAGCGGACGAACTGGCCTGTACTCCTTGCCGGCTTGTGTATCGCCGCGCTGCCGATGGTCGTGTTGTTCATTTCTACGCAGCGGCGATTCGTGCGCGGGCTGGCGGAAGGGTGGGGGAAAGGATAGGCTGGGCGGCTGCGCCCGGGGTCGGGAGAGGACACGAAGCCACAATCAGCGACGGCATCAGCGTGGTTGTCAGTCGCTCTGACGTGACCACCGCGCTTCCGGTCCAGCAGGAGGGTCCCCGCTAGTTCTACTCGGATCTTGACTGCTGGTCCGGTGCATGGTGCCTGGAGCGTACTGCGGGACTGTACCGGGCCGGTCTTGTGGACACAAGTCACCGGTTACCTGCGAGTGCTATCCTGACGCCTCCGGCCGAGTGGAGCCCGGGGCCGTTGTGCGGCCACACTTCCGCCTGTCCCTCTCGGGATGCCCCGTCGGCCGAGGGATGGGTCGGCCGTTTAGATGGCGCCCAAGCAGTTTCCGCCGGCGCGTTTCGCCTCGTACATGTGTTGATCCGCAACTTCGACGAGCGCCTCGGCGGTGCTGCCGTGCTCCGGCATGCTCGCCAGCCCGATGCTCACCGTGATACGGGGCACCCTCGGGAAGGCCAGTCGCTCCACACTGGCCCGTACGCGCTCTGCGATCTGGCAAGCTGCTGCCGTGTTGGTGCCGGGAAGGAGCAGGACGAACTCGTCGCCCCCGAAGCGAGCGACCAGGTCCATGTCGCGCGTGCTCATCCGCAGCGCATCCGCCACTGCTTGAAGCACACGGTCCCCCTCGAGATGTCCCAGTACGTCATTGCAGCGTTTGAAATTGTCGACTTCAACGACGACGACCGACACCGGTGTGTTCAGGCGACGGGCGCGCGCGATCTCGCGCTGGAGCGCGTCCCACAGGGCTCGGCGGTTGGCGAGCCCTGTGAGCCCGTCGGTACGGGCGAGGCGATTGAGGTCATCATCCCGCTGGGCCCGCTGAATGGCCAGTGCAGCGAGCACGGCGAACGCCTCCAGGAACTCGCGGCTTTCCTGAGGGAACCCGTCGATCAGCGGGCACTCCACATTCAACACGCCGAGGATCCGGTCGTCGACCAGAAGCGGAAATGCGGCGTTGGATCGGGTCATGAGCGACGCGACGACGTAGTAGGGATCACGGCTGACATCGGGGGCGTAGTAGGCCCGCCGGTGGCGGGCGACCCACCCCACCACGCCGCGCTTCCCGACGGGGAACCGCCAGTGGCTGACCTCGGGGGCGAACCCGCGCTGGGCCATCACGTAGAGTTCCTCTGTAGCCTCGTCGATGAAGAACACCCCGCACATAGGATAGCCGAACACTTCTTGGATCTGTTGGAGGACCTCGTCAAGGACAGTGGCCAGGTCGAGCGGACGCAACAGGTGCTTGGCCAAGTACGTGAGCGCAGGGACGGCCCGGCGCGCGTACGACAGGGAGCGCGCGATGGAGGCCGCGGGGGACGGGATCCCGGTCCCTTCCCGCGGAGCCCTCTCCAATGTCGGGACCTCCGTGTCCTCGTCCAACGCGACCCGGCAGAATGTGTCGACCACCATGGGATCGAATTGCGCTCCCGCGCAACGGCGCAACTCCGTCAGTGCCTCATCGGGGCTTCGGCCGCGCGTGTAGGCCCGATTGTCGAGAATTGTGATAAACGCGTCGACCACGGCCAGAATGCGGGCACCGAGTGGAATTGCATCGCCTTGGAGCCCGTCCGGGTAGCCAGTCCCGTCCCAGCGCTCCTGATGGTGGCGTACCAGGCGCGCGACCGTCTCCATGCGCTCGACCGGGCGTAGGATCTCCGCGCCGACAGCAGGATGCTGCCGCATGATCTCCCACTCGCCGGCGTCGAGCGGGCCAGGTTTTCGCAGGATACTGTCGGACACGCCCAATTTGCCGATATCGTGCAGGAGCGCCGCCCAGTGAACGTCCTGCACCTCCGGTTCGGCGCACCCGAGCGCTCGCGCCAGCCTCACGGCCCTAGCCGCGATCTGCTCGCTGTGATTGCTGCTGTAGCTATCGCGCGCGTCCACGGCGCGGGCGAGCGTGAGCACCATTTCGATGTACGCATGCTCAAGGTGATTCTGGAGCCGCGCACGCGTGATCCCGGTCCCGGCAATCTCGGCGAGCTCCTCCAGGAGGCGCACCTCCGCGTCCGAAAAGGGCTGCACACCAGGGCGTTGCCGCCGGCCCATTGTAAGAGTTCCGATAACTCCGTCCTGCGACCTGACGGGGGCGACGGCGAGCGGCCCGGCGAGGTGATGGGGAGGGCCATCGGTTGGGCCGGCCGATGTCTCGGCGCTGTTGTCCGACGTGACAAAGGTGGCTCCGGTTCGCAGCACAAGGCCCGAACGACTGTCTTGCGCGCTGAGTACGCCCTCCGGTGGTTCCTTCTCGACGCCGACCGTGTGGACGACGGTGAGGGTCTCGCGGTCTGGCGCGGCGAACGCCAGCCCGCCTTGATCGGCGTTCAAGAGCTCTCGCGCACGGTCGACGATGATCGGATACATCTCCGGCTCGCTGCGCGCTTCTCGTAACCTGCGGCTGAGGTCCGAGAACGCTTCGAGTTCAGCCGTGCGCAGCGTCGTCTCGAGGAGCTGCAGGCGGTGCACCATCGGGCCAATCTGTCTCCCAATCGCGTCGACGAGTTGCAGCTCTTCGGGCGCCCACACCCGGGGGACGGCTGAGAAGATGGTGATTCCTCCGATCGCGCGATCGTCTACGAGGATGGGTGCCCGAAGCGAGGCACGAAAGCCGGCTCGGTGCGTGGCCGTCATCAGTGGGCTGGCGCTGGCGGAGGGGTGTTCGGCCCAATCATTCACCGCCTGCACGCCGCACGGATCTTCACCGGTGGGCTGCTGCGTCTTCAACAACATCGCGTCGACCTCGCGCGGGAGTCCGCGGAGGACCGACATCGTCTCGGTGTAGATCGCGCCGCTATCGCCGCCGAGGAGGTTGATTGTACGGTCAATCGTGGACTCGAACAGAGCCTGTAAGTCGGTGGCCTGCGCCGCCGCCGCGATGACGGCGTTGAGCGTCTCGAACCGTGTCGCCTGGCGACGAGCCTCGTCCTCGGCCCGGATTCTGTCGGTGATGTCGACGACGGCACCTTCCAGATGCGAGGGTGTGCCGTCTGCCGTGCGAACCAGGTGGATGCTGGACCGCACCCAGATCACCGTCCCGTCGTGCCGGCGCATCGCCGCCTCGGCCCCCATCACCGCGCCATCGTGCTCGAGGCGGTCGACGATCTCTCGTCGCACAGCCCCGTCCACATACAGCTCTTTGGCATTCACGCCATGCAGGGCTTCGAAATCCGGATATCCCAGCAGGTCGACAAACGCGGGGTTGGCTTCCCGGATCTGTCCATCTGGCGATGACCAATAGAGCCCCACCGTAGCAGCCGTAAACAGCTCGTGATACCGTATGCCGACATCCCTCCGACTGTGCTTGCGGGAGCCAGGCTCGGCGTTGTCGCCTGAGCCCGGCGTGATGCTTCGGACACTCGGGTCCTCCACGAGCTCCTCCTCCCGCCGGCGCCACGCGGCCTAAGATAATCATGCCCGTGTCATCGAGCTGTGAGACCCGTGTGCCAGCTCCGCTGCCTGGCGGGAGCTCCGAGTGTCGGGCCGCTGCGCCAGCCGAACGAATAGTCGTCTGCCCTAGTCCCGACGCGCTGCAGTACTTGGGGCTCCGAGAGGCGATCACCGATGGGTAAACCGGACGACCACCGGCGTGCACGACCACGAGCGGCTGCCACACGAGCAGGGTGGGCATATCCTAGATTGACCGACGCCCGGGTTCCTCGCGGAGCCGTTCAGGCGCACTCGCAGAGCGAGATGCCGGGTTTGGCGAGGTGAGAAGCGGAGTCGCTCGTGCGCAGATCTGTCGTTCTAAGGGTGGCAGGGGTGTGGGCTCCACCAATCGCGGGTGGGATCCTCCTCGCGTGCCTGATTCCGCGCACCACGTTTCCCAGCATCATCGTCTTGGCGCTTTTCACCGCCGCCTCCGTGGTCGGTGGAACTAGAGTCTACGCGTTCGCCGAAGGCGGGTACCAGACGTTGATTGCCGCGGTGCTTCTGCCGGCAGTCGTGCTCATCGGTGCCGTTCCGGCGGTCTTGACCGGCGCCGGCGGCATTGCAATCTATCACCTCGCTTTTCGACGGTCGTCCCTCGAGGTGGCCGCCCTCAGTATCGCACAGCGCGGCGTTTCCGCGCTGCTTGCCGGCGCGGCGTGGAGCGCATTCCTCACCGGGTCCGTCGTACTAACACGTCCCGTCCCCGTGGCGCAAGGGGACGCGCTGCTTCCTGCCACCGTCGCTACCGTATTGGCGTACGCAATTGCCTCCGCGGTGCAGGTGTGCGTTCGGTATGCCTCACGCCGGAACGTGCCGCTGCGATGGGTGGTGCGCGCCAATGGACTGTGGGACGTCGCTGGCACGGTATGCGTGAGTACATGCGGTTTGGCGACAGCATTGCCGCTGGCGGGGATATCCTACCGAAGCGAATTGCAGTCGGTTGGCCCTATCCTGTTCGCCAGCATCGCCGCGTTGCTTGCGATGTTCGATCGCCGTGCGGTCGTCGAGGCTGCGCAATTGCGTGATGCGGTTGCGGACTTGCTGCGGGCGCCGAATCTGGACGAACTGCTGAGGCAACTCGCCGGCCGCATTGTTCGGATCGCCAAGCCAGATCTGTTGTGGATCGTCCTGAATCGGCCCGGCGGCCCGCCGTACGTGGCCGCGGCGCAGGGGCTCCAGTCGGACGTGCTGGAGCGCATCTGGGCCGATGCCAATCGGGGCTTGGGCTGGACCCTGGCGGTGCGCCAGACGGAACGAATCGACGACTACCGGACTCATCCCCGATGGAGCGCGGACGTTGATCTGATGTTGGGCCAGGGACGCGTGCGCTCGGTCGTCGTCGCTCCGCTCGTGTTCGCGAACGAGGTCCTCGGAACGTTGGTCGTGACCAAGCCGGTTCCGAACTACTTCACGGCTACGCAACAGCAGAGCATTACGGCGCTGTCGGCGCAAGCTGCACTCACGATGCGAAACGCCGCGCTGCTCGCCGAGGTCAGCCAGGCGCGGGATGAGCTGCAGGCCCTGGCGGAGGCATCGCAGGCCCTCAACCGGTCATTGGAGTTGCCAGCCGTGCTCGACGGACTCGTGTCTGCGACATGCCAGCGCTTCGGGTATGCGCGGGGGATGATAGCCTTACTCGACGACGCCGACGGCGCGCTCGTGGTCCGGTCGGTGAGGGGCGGCCGCGTGCCGACGGGGAAGCGCCTCTTGGACGAGGGCACTGTGGAAGTTGCCGCGGTGCGTCGCCGACGGGCTATGCGCGCCACGACCATGGCCACGGCACCTGGAAGCGTGTCGCCCTATCCAGGGACGGTGCTCGCGGTCCCCATCATACGCGAGGATCAGGCCATTGGCGTGTTCAGCGTCGGCGTCGACGCGCCGGGGATGCTCACGGCGCGCGATGAACGGGTCTTGACAACCCTCGCAGAGTACGCCGCAGTCGCGATCAAGAACGCAAGCCTCTACGAGCAGACTCGGGAGCTTGCGGTGACCGACGGCCTCACTGGTTTGTTGAATCACCGGGCATTTTGGCAGACGTTTAGGAGTGAGGTGGAGCGCGCCAGGCGCTACGAGCTTCCCCTGTCTCTCGTCATCATCGAGATCGATCGGTTCAAGCGCTACAACGATGTTTATGGGCACCTGAAGGGTGACGAAGTACTCTGCCTTGTCGCGCAAGCCCTGAAACGGGAACACCGGCAGGCCGACACGGTCTATCGCTACGGTGGGGACGAATTCATGCTGCTACTGCCGCAGACCACGCACGCCTCTGCAGGGGTGGTCGCCGAGCGCATCCGGCAGGTCCTCGAATCCACATCGCCGATTTTCAGCGACAGCCGCCCGATCATTACCGCGAGTCTCGGCGTGGCGACATTCCCGGAGGACGGAGGTAGCGCCGATGCCGTGCTGCATGCGGCGGATCAGCGCATGTACGCGGCAAAGCAAGCGGGGGGAAACTCAGTCATCTTGGCGACGGCCTGAGAGTCATTTCCCGTCCGGGTGTCCGCGTTCTCGTGCCCGGGAATCGGCCTTGCCGTCTATCCGCAGCATTCTCATCCGAGGGCGCCCAACGGGCAGGGGCCAGCAAAGTTGCGGCGGATCTGTTTGGGCGCCCCGTCGGTCTCCTACCGGGGCAT
The DNA here is from genome assembly GCA_035622635.1 of bacterium. GTDB lineage: Bacteria > Sysuimicrobiota > Sysuimicrobiia > Sysuimicrobiales > Segetimicrobiaceae > JAJPIA01. Next base: position 28,874 of record DASPUZ010000178.1, read on the forward strand.
CCCTGATCGACCCGGTCGGTGCAGGGGGAGGCCCTCGGGCGGGGCCCGAGCCTCGGATACTACAGTTTCCATGGTCGCGGCACGCTCAACGGGCTTCTTCCCAATCCTAAGTTTGCGCGCTTCATCGAGGAGCGTGCGGCTGCGCACGGGATAGCGCTGCAGCGGCACATCTTTTTTGGCGGATTGACCGACGCGTCGTACGCGCAACTCGAGGGACGGGGTATTCCTGCCGTGGATCTCGCCGTTCCCACCCGTTACACGCACTCACCGATCGAGACGTGTTCGCTTGACGACGTGCGGGGGGCCGTCGAGCTGCTTACTGCGGTTCTCACGGAAATCCCCGCTGGCTTCGACGTGGCGCGGGGATAGCGGTTCCGTAACCCGGAGAAGGAGGAAAGGCGCCGTGCGAGTCGAGCTGGATCTCCCGGAGAATGTGGGGAAGGCGATCGCACCTGCGCAAATGGGGAGCTATCTCGCCTTTCGTGCGGCCATGCCGAAACCGCCGGACGAAGAGGCCCATTTGCGCAACATCCTGCGGTTCTACGTTGCCCGCGCCCTGTCCAAGACGGCCCAGGGCGCCGTGCTGATTCGTCCAGTCGTGCGCCTCGGCGACCATACCTTCGATGTCGACGCCGCAGCCCGGCACGGGGATCGTGTCGTGCTTGCGATCTGTGAACCCGCCGCGGTCACGCCTGCCACCGTCGACAAGCTTGCGCTGCTGACGGACGCCGACAATGTGGAGGTAGTGGTGGTCCACTCTCGATTTGCAAGTTCGGGAGACGTTCGGGAGCGGTTCGAGAAGCAGTTTGCGTCACGGGCGTTCCGGCTGATGTCGGTCGTTCCGCCACCGTTTGATGATGTGCTCGAGTATGACATCTGGATGTTCGAGTTGACCTTTCAGGAAATGATGGTGTGACTGCCGGCACCTGCCAGTGCTAGGTCTTTGAGTCTGCGGAGCCCGTGTTTGGCGGTCGTGATCCGTAGCGCCGCCACGTTCATGATGTCGTAACGCGAGTTCTCCGCCGGGCGGACACCATAGCACCCGCCGGATGGGCCGCGCCGAGCGGGGCGCCGGCAGAATGCGTCGAGGTTGCCGGCGTGGTGTCTCCAGCACACGCGGCGTGGGGGCCCTGCCACGATACCTTCCAGACCCTGCCAGCCTCGGCGCCTCGAAATCTTGGAGCAGTGCCGGCGAACCCAACGAGTTCCGCGGTCGGCCGCAGAACCCGCCTGTCGGCTCGGTGCGAATCCGGCCTTACCGCGGCACCCGAGTATTCCTCTCGATCCTTTCAGCCAGTCCAGGGCCTCGGCTCGATGCCGTAACCTCGCTTCCCGGGAACTGCGCCCTCACACCGCGACCCTCCGCTCGCCACCGGCGTTACCGGCCGGTTCCGCGGTCTCGCGGATTACGATGCCGCGCTGCGTGATCTCGTCGATGAACCGGCGATAGGGCACGTCTCTGATGGGGGTCAGCAGGCCCTTCCGTGCGATCTCCCCCGTCGCGATCATCTGCGCGATGATGCTGGCGGCGAACCCCACCGTGCGGTTCATCGCGAACAGCCCGGTCTCCAGGTCGCGACGATCCAACATTTCGTATGTGATCGTCGTGCGCACCCCGGCCCGGGAGCCGACGACGATGTTCCTCATCGCGACGATGTCTCGTTCGCCCGCGGCGTACTGCAGCCGCGGTTCGAGGTGGCGCACCATAAACTCATGCGGCGTCACGGCGCCGGGCAGCCCCCGCACCGGCTCGTCGCTGAGGAAGCCCAGCGCCACGAGACTTCGCCAGAACGCCGCGTGCCCCGGCCACCGCATGCTGTATCGTGACGTCGCTCGCAGCGTCCGGGGCAGGCCGAGGCACTCCGCAAAAAAGATGGCGTCCCCATTGGGGATCAGCTCCAACTCACCGACGCCCGGAAAGTCGATCGTGCGGATCCATCGCGCGGCGTGCTGGTCCGCGGCCGGGATCTCGATGACGTGGCCGTCCAGCATGATTCTCGCGGGCCTCTTGTAGGACAACAGCACCCCATTCCACGTCCACGTGATCTTGTACTTCAGCGGATTGTCGGCGGCCGCCGGCTCTGGGAACCCTCCGCAGTAGGAGTGCAGCTCGTAGACCTCGTCCATCAGACTGGCCCCGTACCCGCACAGCACGAGGTCGATTCCCGGATCCAGCCCGGCCTCTGGCATGATCGCCACGCCTCGCTCCAGCGCCCGCTCATGCACCCCGGGCGGCAGCGCATGCCCGTACATGCTGTTGACGACGTCAACACGCGCGTCGAGGGCCGCCTCCACGACCGCCATCATGAGAGACACCGGGAGGACGTCGATCACGACATCGATATCCTCCCGCATCAGGGAGACCAGCGCGCCCCGGTTGCGGACATCGACCCGGCGGAACGTGATCACATCCATGTTCAAGTGGCGCCTGAAGTTGACGATCCCTTCGTCGGTCAGGTCGGCGGCCACGATCCTCTTGACACTCGGGCTTCGCGACAGGTCGCGGAGAATCGCCCGTCCCTGTAGGCCACTCGCTCCGAGCACCAGAACCTTCACGCCACCCCCGCTCACCTGGGCACGCGGGTGCGCGGTCGAAAGTTCTCGTCCGCCGTTCTTGTAGTGCCACGGCCCACCAGGGCCGGCTGTGACGTCGGCGAACGCCCCGAGCCCCTCGCAACAACCACGAGACGTCAATGGCCACATGTGGCTTTGCCCCCTTGTATCACACCGTTACCAAGCCGTGCTCTTTGTCGGCGCATATCGTCCCCCCGCATGCCTGTTTTCGGCCTTTCCGCGCCCCGGTCCACGGCGCAGACGGCCTAGCAATCGATTTCTCAGAATGCCTCCCTCGGCCCTCTCTGCCGTTCGAGTTACCTGCAACGAAAGCTTCCGCTATCCTAGGGGCACCGACGGCGCCGCAAGCCGCCGCACGATCGTCAACCTCGACCGCGGCATGCGTTCCCGGCCCTTCACGTGTCTTTGGTTGATGGAGGGGCTGCGGCGCTTCCAGCCGACTTCAGTGGCCGGTGGGCAGTCGTTTTGGTCTACCGTGGCCACCAGTGACCCTATAGCCGTCAGCAGTTGGCTGACTTCCAGAAGTCCATCGAGGAATTTGCCCGGCGCAACACGGCCATCATTGTCCTGTCGGTCGACCCGCTGGACGAAGCCAGAAAGACGGTAGAGCGTCATCATGTCACGTTTCCTCTCGGCTACGGGGTGAACGGTCCGTCGCTCGCATCCCAGACTGGGGCGTTTTTCGATGAAGCCAAGGGATACTTGCAAGCCACCGGGTTCATCCTGCAAGCGGATGGTGTGGTTGCGCACGCAGGGTACAGTACCGGGCCGGCGGGGAGGTATGTGGCCGCTGATGTGGTTGGGTTGATCGATTACTTGTCGAAGAAGCCGCGCTGATCAGGCGGCCCGACCGGACGGCCCGCCGCGAGTACCCCGTTGGCGTTGCGATTCACGATCGCTGCGGCATGCCGTTCCAGGTCGAGGACGTCTCCCGCGAGCCATCGCGCTTCCGCCCGCCTCTTCCTTCGGTGACAGCGCGGATAGTAACTCACAAATGCGCGTATCCCGTACCGGAGATAGTCATCGAAGGTTCGCCTCTTGGCACCCGATCACAGGTCTACACGTAGCGGCTCATGACCCGTGTTTTTCAAGAAATCCAGGAGCTGTTGCGGTGACAGCGATGTTGTCCGATAGTTGACCAATGGATGGCAGTTAATAAGGTGACAAGTAAGAAGTTCTCGTTCGATGATCACTTGCACTCTCTTTGCCTCATCATTGATCACTGCAAGCGGGGAAACGGCGCCGGCCTCAATCCCTAGTACTTCTGCCAGGGCTTCCCGCGGTGCGAATGACAGGCGGCCACGTGCCCCGATCAGTTTACACAGCCGCTTTAGATCCACGCTTCGATCTTCACCTGCGACAACGAGGAAATAGTTCCTATTGTTGTCACGAAGAAACAAGTTCTTGGTATGCTCGCCCGGAATCTCGCCGCGCAAGCGTTGGGATTCTGCGACGGTAAAGACCGGCGGATGTTCGACTGTCAAAGCGTTTATGTTGCTGTTCTTGAGAAAGGTGAGCAACTCGTCCGAGGAAACTCGCATTTCGGTGGTGACTCTCGTGAGAAATTCACGTATTTGGTTTCATGCTTCCGCTTGACACGAGGGACCAACTTTCACACGTCTGAGTACTGAGACGAGCCGCTGCCACTTTTGCAGTTCATTGTGCACGCCGTGCCTTCAGCCTCCGACCGATTTCGATCAGCATATTGGCAATATATCAGGGCTTTCGGCATTGTCAAGAGTTTGGGGTGACAACGGCATGGAGTGACGAGAGGTGGCAAAAGCATGCGTCCAGACTCCAATCCGGCGATATGGGGTGGTTACATTAAGGTCCAGCGCCTCTGGTGTAGAGTGGGCGAGAGTCCACAGCCGGAGGTGTTGTCGCAGTGGTCGACCTTGTCGGTGCGTTCACCGCTGATCTCAACCGTCGCTTCCCTGGGACCACGACCGTTGTCCACTACAGTAGTGACGTCCGTCTCTTCCTACGCCGGTGGATGTGCAGCGGACGGACATCGATCGGTTCATTTCACCGCCCCCCAGGTGGGACACGCTTGTCGCGTGAGCCGAACTCAGCCGATATCGTCCAAGGGGTCTCGGGAAATTGCTGTCGTGGCCCTGACCCCAGGCGCTGTGTCTCTGGAAACCATCGAACTCGCGGGTCGATCGCGTCGGGAGGTGCGAGTCGCTGGAGCTCTGGGGACCAGGAGTGCAGGACGTCTGGCAAAGTCGACATCAGCTTCAGAAAGCGACTCACTACGACGTCCTGTCTCGTCGTGGGTCGCAAGACGATCGCAGCATGGTAGTTGCCCGTTGGCATATCCGCCAACGGGAGAACGCCGAACTGCCCTGTCCTTACCTCGCGTCGAACATGAAAATCGGGAATGAAACCGACAGCGCCCAATTCTATTAGTCTTCTGAAAGCCTCCAAAGGCAGGATTCGCCACACGCGAATCGTGTCTCTTGTCCGGCTCTTGAGTGCGGACTCGAAGCCCGCAAGGTCAGATTGCCATTGGTAAATCATGATCGGGTACTTGACCAGATCACTGAGCCCGCAACCCGGTAGTGTCAATAGCGGATGCTCTTTCGCTACGACGCAAGTCACCGGCGCGGAAAGGATCTCCAGCCTTTGCAAGCCGGCGTAGTTTCTCCGATTGCCGATGAGGCCCAAATTCACGGCGCCGTCCAGGACCATATGGATCACCTCATCTGTCTGGCCCGTCACGAGCTTGACATCGAGGTCGGGGACGTCGTGCCGTAATCTTATCAAGACCTCCGGGAGCAAGAGGCCGGCTATGGATTCGATGCTTGCGATCCTCAAGCGTGCTTGTCCGATACTGGTGTGGATCGTTGCCAGGCCTTCGTTTGTAAGCTGGATAATGCGCTCCGCGAATGGGATTAGCAGCGTTCCTGCCTGAGTCAATTCCATCCCTTCGTGGGTCCGCGTGAAGAGTCGCGCACCGATGTGTCGTTCCAGCGTGCGAATTCTTAGAGAGGCGGTTGGTTGCGACACGCGAAGGGCGGCAGCGGCTTTCAGCAGGCTCCCGTGCCGCACAATGTGCAGGAACATCAGTAGTTCCGGAAGTTCCATGCAACCACCGCATGGGGCTCAATCGATTCGATAATAAGTCTTATTAGTATTTCGGGGCTTCCGCCGTCCGCCCCTGCTGGCGATACTTACGGTAAAGGCCGTCCGGCAAGAGCGGCCGCACTGCTATGACGCCGTGCTGGTGGATTCCCGTCCGCGTATCGGCGCGGGGAGTAGTTACGTACAATGTCAATGACAAACCGACGTACGGGTATCGACTGCTGTCCAGTGCCACGATTGATCCTCAAGTTGCCTGCTCCTCGCTCCGTTGGTCATCGAGGACAAGGACGCTCCCCTGCGCGGTTCTTCACAACCTTCGTCGCTAGGAAGAAGCAAGATGGTCCGGCAGCGTAGGAGGAGTTGTGATGAGATGAAGAGCGATATGAAAATTGCCGAGAGCATGCTTGACTTGATCGGAAACATTCCACTGGTCCGTCTCAATCGTATTGGCAAAGACACCGGCTGCGAAATCCTTGTCAAGCCCGAATTCTTGAATCCAAGCGGTAGCATCAAGGACCGGATTGCATTGTATATGGTTCAAGAGGCAGAGCGAGAAGGCAAGCTCAAAGCCGGCGTTGCGATCATTGAAGCGAGCACGGGGAATACGGGGACCTCATTGTCTTTTGTCGCGGCAGTAAAAGGATATGACATGGTGGTTTATTCGCCTGCCAAGGTTGCCAATCCCGCCCGGGCAGCCATTATGCAAGCATATGGGTGCAGGGTAGAAAAAGTTGATACCGACGCAATCATCGCCGCGTCGTCTAGCGATGATACCAGCGTTCACGGCGGCCGCGTCGAGATCTTCGGGCGCAAGATCTGTCGCGATCTTGAAAAGGAACGCAAAGACGTATGGTGGGCGCGGCAGTTCAGTAGCCCTCAAAATACGGCTGCCCACCGCGATTGGACTGCTCAGGAAATTCTCGAGCAGACAGATGGTCTATTGGACGCGTTTGCTGCCTCCGTTGGCACGGGGGGCACATTGCTTGGGGTCGCCCAGGCGCTCCGAATGCGAAATCCCCACGTGATCATCGCAGGTGTGGAGCCAGCAGGGTCACCGCTCTTAGCATCCGGGAAAGACGCGTATCCGGTCATTGCTGGGATTACAGACGGCATTATTCCAGAACTTTTCGACAGCGGGCTTGTAAACCGAGTCTATTCCATAACAGACGCGGAAGCCATTGCCATGGCTCATCGGCTCGCCGAAGAGGAGGGTATCTTTTGCGGCATGTCCTCAGGCGCAAACGTCCTGGCATGCATCCGTATCGCCCAAGAACTGGGACCTCAGAAGCGAATTGTCACTGTTCTGCCCGATAGCCGAGATCGTTACTTGATGGTCGAGAAGTACACGACGTAGCGACCCGTCGAGGGTTGGCTACGATGCAACGGGTCCGGAAAGTAGCTGCGTTGGATACGTAGCGAATGCTCGACTCAGGGCCCGTCCGGCACGGTCAGCTCAATTCGGACAGGACGAGAGGAGGGGGGACAGATGATGACAGCTATTGTCAGGCGCCAGTTCGCTCTTGCTATTGCTGCCGTACTCGGCTTTAGTATCTGGGGTGGCACCGCTGTCGCGCAGTCGAGCGCCCCGCAAGTGGTGAAGGTTGGACTAAGTTCGCCTTTCAGCACGTCTGAGGCGCAGATGGGCCAAGACTCGCTGCACGGCGTCCAACTAGCGATATCGCAACTCAAGACCTTGAACCCGAAGGTCACGTACGATGTTGTGCAGGCCGACGATGAATGTACGCCCTCCGGTGGGGCATCGGCTTTCGGTAATCTCATCGACGTGCAGAAAGTTGACGTCATCTTGGGCTCCGCGTGCTCGGGTCCGACATTGGGTGGCATGCCGCTTCTCCCACGCGCCATGATACCGGCCATCACATTCGGCTCGACCAACCCCGCGATCACTCAGCAGGCTGGAGTCGGAGGCAACAAATACATGTGGCGAATGAACATTGACGACTCCATTATCGGGACCACTTTCTCAAAGTATATCGCGAGCGCGGGTGTCAAGACGGTTGCTTTCCTCGGGTACAATAACGATTTCGGCCGGGGAGCCCAGGCGGTGTATGCAGTCGATCTCCCCCAAAGCGGGGTGAAGCTGATCGACTCCGAATATTACCCACTCGATGCGAGTGACCTGCGTCCGCAGTTGACAAAGATCTTCAGCCTCCATCCTGACGCACTGCTGGTCTTCGGTGAAGCCAAGGACTGCGCGCTGTTGGCCCGTCAGCTGCACGAGTTGGGGCAGCGGGCGAAAGTCTTTAGCCGATCGGCATGCTACGACACGGAAGCGTTGAAGCTTGCGGGCGATCCTAACCTGCTGAATGGTTTCGTTGAGGCTACATACTGGGTAGGCACGCCCAGCCAGCCCATGATTGCTGCGTACCAACAGATGTTCAAGGTGTACCCACCTTACAACGCCGCACTGGCGTACTACGGAATGATGGTCATCGATCAGGCGGTTCGGGCGGGTGGCCCCACGGCCGCCGGAATCGAGCGAGGTCTGAGCGCCGTGAACTGGCGGAGCGCGATCGGACCCATCAAATTCAACGATCACAATCAGGCCCATCCCGATCTGTTCCTGGTCACGGTCCAGAATGGCAAGCCGGTCTTGTTGAAGGAAGTGCCAACGCAGTAGGTTACGTAGGGAAAGATCAGCAACGCCGTTCGTACAGAGAGAAGGGTAGCGAGAGGCCGCGTCAGATGCAAGTGTTGTTCGATCAGCTGATGAACGGGTTGACCGCTGGAGCAGAGATCGCGCTGATCGCTGCCGGCCTCTCGTTGATGTTTGGCGTGCTCGAGATCGTGAACTTCGCCCACGGCGAGCTCTACATGCTCGGGGCTATCTTCTTGTACATCGCAGAGAGCTCGCTTGGCTTCCCTTACCGGTCCGCAGCGGTACTTTCTGTGGCTACCATGCTCCCGTTTGGCGCCCTTTTTTACGCGGTGGTTGTGCATCGCATTCTAAACCGCGGCTGGCAGGTTCAGCTTGTGGCGACACTAGCCGTGTCGGTCCTCTTGGTGAACCTCGTAATCGTCGTCCTCGGTGCGCCCGCGAAACTTGTGCCGAGTCCGCTGATGACTACGTATGTGATTGGTGGCATGAGAATATCTGAACAGCGTATTCTTGTGCTCATCACGGCGGTCATAGCCTTCGTTCTCCTGTTTTGTTTTTTTCGCTTCGCAAAGCTCGGCAAGGCGATGCGAGCGGTCGCGCAGAACCGAGAGGCCGCGAGCGTCGTTGGTATCCAAACGGAGCGCGTCGGCCTCGCAGCCGTGGTAGCTAGCTGTTTGCTCGCGGGAGTGGCGGGAGCCACCATCGCGCCTCTCTACAATGTGCAGCCCTCGATGGGTACTGCAGTGATTGTTAAGGCGTTCGCTGCAGTCATCATGGGAGGCTTCGGCAACGTCACCGGTGCGATTGTCAGCGCTGTGGTGTTAGGGCTCGTAGAGGCGTTCTCGATCGCCTACATCGCAAGTGACTACGCGGATCTGGTCGTTTTCGGTGTCATGATCCTCGTGCTTGTCGTGCGCCCGCAGGGTGTCTTTGGGCGCGTCGTGCGTCGATGATCACGCGTACCGCCAGGACCTTACCGCTCCCGGGCCGCGAGGTGCTGGGTTGGGGTGTGTTTCTCGTGCTCCTCGCCTTCTTCCCCGCCCTGACGAGTGTGCCGTACTTCATCAGGACCGGGATCACTGCCCTGATGTTCGTCACGCTCGCGCTCGCATTCGATCTCGTTCTGGGGCGAGTCGGCGCGCTGAGCCTTGCGCAGCCGGTTTTCTTCGGGTTCGGGGCGTATGCCGCCGCACTACTTAGTGTCCGTTTCGGGACCAGCTTCTGGCAGGAGATAGGGGTGGCGTGGCTGGGTGCCGCGGCGCTGGCCGTGTTCATCGGGATCCCAGCCTTCCGGCTCTCGCTGCATTCGTTCGCGATCGGCACGTTGGGATTCCAAGTGAGTGCCCAGCTTGTAGCCCAGAACTGGATGTCAGTGACGAGCGGCCCCATGTGCGTGACGGCGATCCCGCCAGTATCGCTCTCGTGGCCTGGGGGTTCGACGCAGGTGATCAGCTTGACGGCGCAATACGAGCTGATCTTACTGATCGCGGCCATTGCCATCGCGACTACGCTACTCGTAACGCGCGTGCGGCTAGGGCTCGCGTTCGCCGCCGTTCGCGATGATCCGCTCTTGGCTTCGGCGCGGGGCCTGTGGCCGAACCAGGTGCGACTGACTGCCTTTATATTGTCTGCTATGCTCTCGGCGACGGCTGGAGCCTTCGTCGCTCACTTTCAAACAGTGATTTGTCCTGATTCGCTGGACATCTCGTACACGGTTGCGTTGCTAATCATGGTTTTCATTGGCGGGGTTGCTAGTTTGCGTGGGGTCGTATCCGGCGCGCTGTTATTCACTGTGCTCCCCCAGTTCTTACGGGTAGTGGATCAGTGGCGTCTAGTCATCTATGGAGCGCTCTTGCTCGTGATCGTCATAACCCTTCCGGGCGGACTTGAGGAATTCTACCGCATTCTTGAGCGCTTCGTCGGCCGAAAGCTCGGGTTGGGACGCGGTCCGGCGGGTAGCCTGGAGGGAGAAGGAAGCTCCGCAGCCACGGTTCCACAGCGCGTTGTGACTGATAGTTCGGAAAAACGCGAAGCGCGAATGCAGGTGCCCGATCGCGTGAGCAGCACCTCCCACAATGACGGGAAATCCCAAGAGCATCGGGATCGCGGGGGTCAGGGTATTAGCCAAGATGGTCCGCGAGGCCAGCTCATACAGTCGTTCGACAAACGACGACTTGAAGTTCGCAGTTTAACGAAACTCTATCAGGGGGTCCACGCGCTCCAGGACCTTTCGTTCGTTGTTGAGCCTGGGGAACTCGTCGGGCTCATTGGGCCGAATGGATCGGGGAAGACGACTGCAATCGACTGCGTCTCTGGCGTGCAAGCGGCCGATGGTGGCGCTGTCCTGTTTGGTGATCGCTCGGTTCTGGGCACGCCGACCTACAACTTGGCGAAACACGGGCTGGCGAGGACATTCCAGACGGTCCGGGTCTTCCCCATGTTGACCGTGGAGCAAAATCTTCTGGTGGCCGGTCTCGGGCGGGCATCGCACTGGGATGAGTGGCGGCAATACTTGCGCCGCCAGGATCGATGGCCGGTGTTGCATGAGCGTTCACGCGAGCTGATCGCCCTCTTTGGTCTGCAGCGCGTCGCCGACACGCCCGCCGGTCACCTCTCCTACGGGCAGCGTAAGCTCGTTGAGTTTGCTGCAGCCCTGGTCATCCCCCCAAGGGTGCTGCTGCTCGACGAGCCAGTCGCAGCGGTTAATCCGACTACCGCCAACGTGATTCGCGAGTGGATTCTTCGACTCCACTCGGACGGCGTGTCGATCCTCCTGGTCGAGCACAACATGGAGTTTGTGCTCGGCGTCTGCGAACGGCTTATTGTACTCGACCACGGGCTGAAGATTGCGGAAGGTGAGCCGACTGCGGTCATGAAAGACCCTGGTGTTCAGGAGGCTTACTTTGGCCGCTGAACTGCCCGCTCTCGAGGTGAGAGGCCTCCGTGCCGGCTACGGGGAGGTGGTAGTCCTCCGAGGTGTGGATCTGGCGCTCCAGCCGGGCACAATCACTGCTGTCATCGGGGCAAACGGAGCGGGCAAGTCCACGCTGCTCAGGACGATTTTCGGCCTCCTACGAGCCACGTCGGGCACTATCATCTTTGCCGGCGAGGATATCACTCACCTCGGGAGTCATGGGCGACTCGGTAAGGGACTCGTGCTCGTGCCTCAGGGACGCTGCAACTTTCCGATGATGACCGTTGACGAGAACCTTCAGATGGGCGCATTTACGAGAACCGATAGGGGCGTCCGGAGCGACATCGAGCGAATCTACCAGGAGTTTGAGCTGCTCGCCGGCAGACGCCGAGTGTTGGCCGGTAACCTCAGCGGTGGCGAGCAGCAGCTTCTGGAAATGGCAATGGCGCTTATGATCAAGCCGAAGCTTATCCTGGTCGACGAGCCCTCGCTAGGCCTGTCGCCGGGCATGCAGCAACTGGTTTTCGGCGCCATCACACGGTTGCGAGATCTCGGCACGACGATCTTGATGGTGGAGCAAAATGCCGTCCAGGCACTCCGCATCGCGAATCGTGGCATCGTGATCGAGTTGGGCGTCGTGAGGCACGAGGGTACCGGGCCATCGATGTTGCAGAATCCCGAAGTTCGGCGAGCCTATTTGGGACTCCCGGCCTAGCCGAAAGAGAGGTGCGTCATGGTGAGTTGGAACAAGCGACTCGGCTTCTTGGTGCCGTCGGCGAACTCGGTTGTGGAACGCGACACGCGCATCGCGCTGCCAGCGGGGACTTCCGCCCACTTCGCGCGCATGAAGCTCACCCGCGACACGCCGGAGGGAATCAGCGGTCTCGTCAACCATGTTCCACAAGCCGCTGGCGAGCTGGCTGATGCTGCAGTGGATGTTGTCGGGTTCGCGTGCACGACCGGGAGTCTCGACGGTGGGCCCGGATATGACCGCAAAATCATCGACACGATCGAGCGTGAGACGGGCATCCGAGCGACGACTACTTCGACATCAGTGGTGCACGGGCTCCGCGAACTTCGGATCCAGCGACCAGTGATTATCAGCCCGTACGAAGAATGGCTGAATGCGAAAGTGGTGACTTTCCTCGAAGGTAGCGGTTTTCAGGTGGCTGCGGTTATGGGTTTTGGCCTTCCGGCTCCTCGTGATGTTGCTGGAGTTACTCCAGCGCAGATCTTGGACGCGGCGCGTCGCGAGGATCGGGCCGATGCGGACGGCGTGTTCATCAGCTGCACCGACTTCCGCGGCCTTGAGGCGGCGGAGATGGTCGAGCAGGCCCTCGGGAAACCTGTGGTCACAAGCAACCAAGCCACGATCTGGGAGATGCTTTCGATCGTGGGTATCGGCGATCCCGTTGTCGGCTTCGGACAGTTGCTCGCCCGGCCGCGCAGAACGGCCGAGGCGCGGACTTAGCTCTGGTTGGTGGTCGGCACTGCAAGGAGCGGTAGGCCATCCGGTACCAAGAAAAGGGGGTAACACGCAATGGCGCTGTTCAACCGCGACCGGGCCAACGACGTGATGGATGCCGAACGGCTTGACGCGCTGATCGCCACGTCCAAAGAGAACTCCGAGTACGCGTCCGGCTACCACTCTCACGGTCAGTGGGCCATGCCGAGTGCGCATACCCTGACCGTAGTTCCACGAGGCGCGTCCGCACCGACGACACTGGTCGTCTCGTATGGCGAACTCGACGTCGTCGCCGAATATGGGACTACGGCCGATCGCGTGCAGCCCTATGGAAACTTCTACATGGTTCAGGGCCGTCAGATGGGGGACCTTGAGCGCGAGATCGTGAGGCTGCGTGAGTTGCGATCGTATCCTGACGTCGTTGAGGCCACCGTGGTGGTGCTGCGCGAGCTTGGGCTCGCCGACGGGCGGTTGGGGCTTGATGAGTCAGGCTTGTTGCCACACCTAAGGCAGCGGCTGAGGCTTGCGTTGCCCGGAGCCACGTTCTCGGACGGGTGCGCCGCACTGCAGAAGGTGCGCATGGTGAAGACCACTGAGGAGATCGAACGGCTGGCCAGGGCCACCGAAATCGCAGAACATGCGCTGCTCGCTTGCGTGGCGTCCTTCACGGAGGGCGCCGATGAGCACGCGCTCCTCCGCGTGTATGAGGGAGATGTGTTGGCGCAAGGCGGCCGACCGAGCATTGCCCATATTCTGATCGGCGAGCATGGCGCGTTTACCAATGGGCACGCGTCCAACCGCAAGCTGCGCAAGGGCGACACTGTTCGCTTCGACGTGGGCTGCGCGTATCGCTCATACAATGCGGATATCGCGAGAATCGCTTGCTTCGGGGATCCCGACGAGAGGACGCGTCGCTACTATGATGCGATCCTGGCGGGAGAAGAGGCGGCACTCGCGCTGGTCAAGCCGGGCGTGCGCGCGAGCCAGCTGTTCGACCGGGCGGTGGAGGCCACGCGGGCCGGTGGTATCCCGGGCTACGACCGGAACCACGTGGGTCATGGGATTGGGATCGAGTTGTACGACCCGCCGCTCCTCTCACGTGGCGTCGACACGTCCATCGAGCGCGGTATGGTCCTCAATGTGGAAACGCCGTATTACGAGTTAGGTTGGATCGGCCTACAAGTCGAGGACACCGTCGTGGTCACGGACGCTGGCTGCCGCTTCTTGACGCGCTCGGATCGCGGTCTCTTGGGGGCGTAGGGGTGTAGCGCTCGCCTTGCCTGTGGTTGGCACGGGACCAAGATTCTGACAGGAGTGAGTGATGACTACTACAAGCCTGCCTTCCGCTCTCGAAATCGCCAGTCGCGCACGACTCAAGCCAATCACCGAGATCGCCGAAACCATGGGAATCCGCCCCGAGTGGCTGGAGCTCTACGGCGAGCACACGGCCAAGATCAAACTCGAGGCGATGGAGCACCTGTCTGACCGCCCGCGGGCCAAGTACGTGGTGATGACGGGGATCACCCCAACCCCGCTCGGTGAGGGGAAGACCACCACGGCTATCGGACTCGGTCAGGCCTTCGCTAGAATCGGCAGGCGTGCAACGATCGCGCTCCGCCAGGCCTCGATGGGTCCCACGTTCGGCATCAAGGGCGGCGCCGCGGGCGGCGGGTACAGCCAGGTGGTGCCGTTCGAGACGGTCAACCTGCACCTGACCGGTGACTTTCACGCCGTCACGGCGGCGCACAACCTGCTCGCGGCCATGCTCGACAACCATTTGTTCCACGGCAACGCACTCGGCGTCGATGCTGCGAACATCACGTGGCGGCGCGTGCTCGACGTCAACGAGCGGGCGCTTCGCAACATCGTCGCCGGTCTGGGAGCAAGAGAGGACGGTATCCCGAGGCAAACCGGATTCGACATCACGGCCGCGTCGGAGGTGATGGCCATCCTGGCGCTGGCGACCTCGTTTGGAGACCTGCGTCGCCGTCTCGGGCGGATCGTTGTCGCGTACACCCGCTCGGGAGAACCTGTGACGGCGGAGCAGCTCATGGCGGCCGGGGCCATGACCGTCATCATGCGGGACGCGATCAAACCCAACCTCCTGCAGACGCTGGAGCAGACGCCGGTCCTGATCCACGCCGGCCCGTTCGGCAATATCGCCCACGGCAACTCGTCCATCGTCGCGGACCTGATCGGGATACACACCGGCGACTTTCTCATCACGGAGGCCGGGTTCGGGGCCGACATCGGGGCGGAGAAGTTCTTCAACATCAAGTGCCGGACGTCCGGACTGCACCCGGACGTCGCCGTGGTCATTGCGACGGTCCGGTCGCTGAAAGCGCACTCCGGCCGGTACCGCGTCCTGCCCGGGCGGCCGCTGCCGCCAGAACTGCTCAAGGAAAATCCCGACGACGTTCACACCGGCGGCGCCAATCTGCGTAAGCAGATCGAGAACGTCCTGGTGCACGGCGTCCGGCCCGTTGTGGCCATCAACGCCTTCCCCGAGGACTTCCCGTCCGAGCACGCCGCGATCCGGGAGATCGCCGAGTCCGCGGGCGCGACCGCGGCTGTATCTAACCACTTCACCGAAGGAGGCCGGGGCGCGATCGCACTGGCAGAGGTGGTGCTCGAGGCGGCGCGGACGCCGAGCAAGTTCCAGCTCCTCTATCCGAACGAGATGCCCCTTCGCGACAAGATCCGGACGATCGCGCGCACGATCTACGGGGCCGCGGACGTATCCTTCTCCCCGCTTGCAGCCCGCCAGCTGGAAAGCTACGAGCGGAACGGATTTGGACGGCTGCCCATCTGTGTCGCCAAGACGCACCTCTCGCTGTCGGCGGATCCCGGGCTCAAGGGGGCGCCTACTGGCTGGACGTTGTCGGTCCGCGAGGTGCGCGCATCCGTGGGAGCGGGCTTCATTTACCCAATCTGTGGCGATCTGCGCACCATGCCGGGGCTTCCGTCACACCCTGCCGCGGAGCGGATCGACATCGACGAACAGGGCAACGTGATCGGACTGATGTAGGTCAGCCCGCGGCGAGATCAAAGCGCGTCCCGCTCCATCAGAACCGTTGGTGTGAGCGGGACGCACCCCTGCCGCCCATGACTACGCGGATCAGTCGATCCGACGTGGGATCGTTTGGCCGACTGCGTCGGGTGTGAATGTTTTTCCTCTTCACGACTTCTTCACGAGTTCTTCAACCCAGGCTGCTAGGGTAAGGGTGGGGCAACGGCCGCCCCGGCGTTGCGCCCGTCGTCCTCGATCGGGGGCGAGCACAGGAGGGATGTGCGATGCGAAGTGCCGTGGCGTTGATGCTGGGCGTGCTTCTACCGCTTCTCGGATTTGCCGGGGTCGGCCAGGCTCAGTCCTCGATCGAAGTCCAGGGGACGCTCCAAACGGTCGACTGCAACGCGCAGACGATCACGCTGGGCACCTCCAGCGGGACGAACACGATCACCGTGGCACCGTACACCGCGATCCTGATCAACTCATCCGCCGTACCCCTGTGCGCGCTCCAGCAGTACATCGGAGTGCCCGTCACTGTCTGGCTCGTTGCCAGCGGCAGCGATTTCGTCGCGACGCGCGTCGACGTGTCCGCGGTGGCGTACACGCCGCCTCCGCCCTCCGTGCCCACGTACGCGCCTTCTCCGCTTCCGATCGTGGGAGTCGTGCTCGGCACGATCGTCGTAGCCGGGCTACTGTACCTCCTCGTGCACGGGCCTGACGGTGGGTACTACCGCTACCCATACTACGGTGCGTACTACCACTACTATTACCGGCCGTACTACTATCCCTACTACGGGTACTTCCCGGCACTCTGTCCGATCATCGTCGTGCCCACGCCGATCGTTGGCGTCGTGCTGGGTACGATTGTCGTGGGCACCCTTGCCTATCTTGTCTCGCGCGACAGCGCCGGGAATTTCTACCGGTATCCGTACTACGGCCCGTATCACCAGTACTACTACCGCACCGCCTATCAACCATATCGGGGCCCCTATATGAACGCAGTTCTCGACGCACCGGTGCGGCAGGGTGATCCTCGATGGGACGGGCCGTCTCACGCGGGCACTCAGAATGTGCCGCCGGCGTTCCACGGCGCGAGCGACCCGCAACGTACGTCACACCCCGCTCCGAGTAATTACACGTTGCGTGCGCAGCCGGCCAACCAGCCCGCGCCCGCGTATCGGGGTCCGGTCAGCCAACCCGCGCCCACATACCGGGGCCCGGTCAGCCAACCCGCGCCCACGTACCGGGGCCCGGTCAGCCAACCCGCGCCCGCATATCGCAACCTGGGACAGCAGCCGCGAACCGATTACCGCAATTACAACACCAGATCCTCAGGCGGGCAGAACTACCGCGGACGTGGCAGGAGTTGCGGAAACCAGTCGCAGAATCAACCATGTCACTAGGTGACGGTCGGGTCGGCTGGGTTAAAGGCTAGAGCAGAGACACCTGAAATCGGCACCATGTTGGGGCTCTCCTGGGGCGAACCATGCCGGAGAGCCCCAAGTCTTCGTACCCTTCATGCTCACTCGGTCCCGCTTCACCGAGAGGATCAGCGGACGCCTGCGCTCGCTCTGCTCAACCGGTTCTTGTAGAATTTGCCGGCTTTCATGATCGCCTCGAGATGAGCCCCCTGGTCGAGGAGTACTTCGAGACGTGCCAGCGGATCGCCGTCCACGACGAGCAGGTCGGCGATCGCACCCGGCGCCACAACCCCGAGACGGCCCTCCATGCGGAGCACCTCCGCGGCTATCGTGGTGGCGCTTTGGATCACCTCGAATGCCGGCAGTACCCGGGCGCGGATCGTGAACTCAGACGACTGGTGCCGGTGCATCTCACCGAGCAGGTCGGTGCCGAACGCCATCTTGACACCGGCGCGGCGAAAGATCTCGAGTGAGTGGAGTCCTGATTCGCGGACGGCCGCCACTTTGGCGACGCTATCCGGCGGCAGACCGAGCGTCGCCCCCTCATTGGCCAGGAACTCGTAGGTCACGAGCGTCGGGACCGCGTAGGCGCCCGCCTTGGCCATGAGCGCGGCGGTGGCGTCGTCGACGAGGTTGCCGTGCTCGATCGTACGAATGCCGCACTCGACGGCGCGGCTCATGGCTTTCGCGGTGTAAGTGTGCGCCATCACGTAGGTCTGGGCCGCGCTCGCCTCTTCGACGGCCGCGCGGAGTTCGTCGCGCGAGTACTGCGTGTTGGCAATGGGATCGGTAGGAGACGCAACCCCACCAGACGCCATCAACTTTATTTGATGTGCCCCGGCTCGCAGCTCCTCTCGCACCGCCAGGCGCACTGACTCGACGCCATCGGCAATCCGGTTCATCCCGCCCGGGCGACCGCGCGGAGGCTCCGGGACATCGTCGAAGCGGTTCCGGGAGTCACCGTGACCGCCCGTCTGACTGAGCGCCTTGCCCGACACGAACAGCCGCGGTCCGACCGCCAGTTCCTGTTCAATGGCCTGGGCCAGCCCGTAGTCCGCCCCGCCCGCGTCCCGCACCGTTGTGAAGCCGCGCTCCAGCATGCCTCGAAGGATTGGCAGAGCCCGGAGCGTCATGAGCGACTCCGAGAGTACGATGCTGAGGTTGACGAAGGATGCCTTCACATGAGCGTGGCAGTCGATCAACCCCGGCATGAGCGTCCGGCCTTGTAGGTCAAACGTGTCGGCGGACGCGGCAGCGAGCGGGCGGTCCGAGACTTCCTTGATCGTGCCATCTTCGACGAGCACGCTGTACCCTTCTCGCCGTTCCGACGAGGTGCCGTCGATGATCGTCGCATTGCGGAACAGAATCAACGATGTTCCCCCCACATCCCCACCTCCGCTTCGGGTCGCCAGGCCAGCGCGGACGTAGCGGGGCCGTCCCGCTCAGCGCTTCGCAAGCAGGAAACATGTCCAGGCCCCGCGTTCCCGTTGGAAGAAACGGAAGAACTGGCGCCACCTCTGAAGTTCGACGCGCGCCAGTGCGCCCCATCTTCCTCCGCCGGGCAGGCGCCGTGGAGCTTGCCGATGGAGTCTACCGGCTATCGAGTCCGACCGCGTCGCGTAACGATGGTAGACCGTCGCGCTCCAGCAATTGCAGGAGTCCCGCCGTGATGCGGCGCGGTACGGCGGGACCACCGTACACGAGACCGGTATAGAGTTCGACGAGCGTTGCGCCGGCCTTGATCTTTTCATAGGCGTCCTCTGCGGTCATGATGCCGCCCACGCCGATGATCGGCACGCGCCCTCCGGTCGTCCGGGCGAGCATGCGGATCACCTCGGTCGCGAGGCGTCGCAGGGGTGCTCCACTCAGCCCCCCTGACTCGACGCGCGACGGACTGCGCAACCCCTCGCGGCCCACCGTCGTGTTCGTAGCAACGAACCCATGGGCGCGTCCCCGAACCGCATCCGCGACGCCCTCTAGCTCCGCACGGGTCATATCGGGGGCCACCTTGACGAACACCGGCTTCTCGCCGAGGCTTCGGTTTCGCGCGGCGAGCGCCGCCAGGAGTGTTGCCGCGGCCTCGCGCGCCTGCAGGTCCCGAAGCCCGGGCGTGTTCGGCGAGGAGAGGTTGACGACAAAGAAATCCGCATGGCCGTGCAGCCGATCCAGCGCGCGCACATAGTCACCCGCCGCTTCCTCGAGCGGCGTTACTCTGTTCTTGCCGATGTTGACGCCGAGCGGGATCGGGTACGCTCCCGCACGACGCGCGGCCGCGAGACGCTCCGCAACGACCTCGGCTCCGGGAGAGTTGAAGCCGAGACGGTTGATGAGCGCCTCATCCTCGGGAAGACGGAAGATCCGCGGCCTGGGGGTGCCGGGCTGTGGCCGAGGAGTCACCGTGCCCACCTCGACAAACCCAAACCCCAGCCGCGGCCACGCCCACAGCGCGCGACCCGTTTTGTCGCACCCGGCGGCAAGTCCCACAGGAGAGGCAAACCGCAGGCCGCACACCTCGACGGCAAGCCGCGGGTCCGTGGCCACGGGAGCGATACCGGTGCGCGCCCACGCCCACCCCGCAGCACTGAGGCCCGCAAGCACAAGGTCGTGGCTCCGCTCGGGATCGAGCCGAAACAACACAGGCTTGATGAACCGCTCGTACATCACGGCTCGAACGCCCGCTGGGCCACCCGCGCGGCCAGCGGCGGCGGAAGGGTGGCCGGGAGCGCCGGACTAGCCGGCACCCTCCAGCTCGCGTTGCACCGCCTGGGCGAACTTCGTCATTATGCCGTCGGCCTGCTGCCGAATGAATCCGTCCCCGAGGGCGGTGAGCCGGCCCGAGAGGCTTGCATCGGAGACGATGATAACGCGGGAACCGGCACCTGCAACCTCGACGCGGAGATCGAGGGTGACCCGAAGCGAGGTGCCCATCACCTCGTCACGACCCGCCGCCTCCGCCTTGAGCCGGCGACACGGCTCATCCGCCTCGGTTACCTGGATGTCCAAGGGAATCCGCACGCTGAACGGGCCGACTCGCTCGGAAATCACGGCTTCGTACCGCTCGTGGGGTACGAGGGCGCGGACGTCCCGGCACCCGGGCAGACAATGGGCGAGGCGCTCGATATCCGACAGAAACGCCCACACCGTCTCCGGAGCACTAGGAACCTCGATCTCCTTCTCGAGCCTCATCGCGCGGCGTCTTCCCCACCGGTACCGGTGCGCACTCGGCGCCGGCCTGCCGGCACTCTGTGGGGCATCTGGGAAATGCCCAACGCGGTCCCGGCGCGGCCCCTCAGAACTCGCCCTAGCCGACCGGACACTGCAGTTCCCCGATCGGCGGCCCGGACACGCGGCCCTCTTCCATCACGACGTGCCCGCGCACGATCGTGCACACCGGCATGCCCGTAACGCGAAATCCGTGGAACGGCGTGATCTTGCTCTTGCTGTGCAGCCGATCCTGATCGATCGTACCTTCCCGCCGCATGTCCACGATCGTGACATCGCCGTCGGCCCCGCGGCCGAGGTGACCCTTGCGCGGCCACAGGTTCCAGGCCCGCGCCGGGCCTTCCGCTTGGACCTTCACATAGTGGTTGAGGTTCAACCGGCCCGCGTTGACCTGCGTGAGCATGAGGGGCACGCTGGTCTCGACGCCTGGCCACCCGGCCATTGCTTTCCAAATGTCCCCCATGGGATCATCGGCCATCTTCTCCTCGCGCGTGTGCGGCGAGTGATCGGTTCCCATCACTTCCACCGTCCTGTCGAGCAGGCCCCGCCAGAGAGCCTCGGCGTGCTCACGAGATCGGACGGGTGGACTGATCTTCATCAACGAGCCGAGACGCCTGCGGACCATGTCCTCGGCCTCGAGCAGGAGGTAGTGGGGACTCGTCTCCGCCATCACGTCGACGCCGCGATCCTTCCCGTCGCGCACCAGTGCGACGCCCTCCGCCGAGCTCATGTGGTAGATCATCAACTTGCTGCGAGCCTCGCGCGCAAACAACAGCGCGCGCGAGATCGCCTCGGCCTCGGCGACCGCCGGACGGGACTCGAGGTGAGCCAGGGGATCCCTACGTCCTTGCCCCTGCAGTTTTCTCCGAAGATATGTAATGATGCCATTGTCCTCGGCGTGGACGCCGCAGCGCAGCCCGGTCTGCGCCACGACCCGCCACGCCTCGATGATCTCGCCGTCCTCGGGCGCCGGGATGTTGCCCACCGTCTCCCCGAGGAAGACTTTGAACCCAATGATCCCGGCATCGGCCAGCGGGAGAATTTGATCGGAGTTTCCCGCCACGATCACCGCGTAGAAGCCGTAGTCCACGAAGGCGTGGCCGCGGGCGCACGCCGCCTTGGCATGCAGCGCCTCCACGGTCGCGGTCGGCGGGATGACGTTTGGCATGTCGATGACCGTCGTAATGCCGCCCGCCGCGGCGGCGCGGGAGCCGGTCTCGAAATCCTCCTTGTAGTCCAGGCCCGGAACCCGGAAATGCACGTGCGGATCGATGAGCCCGGGAAGCACATGCAGTCCCGTCGCGTCGATGACGCGCCGGGCGGAGGGCAAGTCGTCCCGGGACCAAATCTCGAGGATCTTCCCGCCGTCGATCAAGAGGTGCCCGCGGTGGCTGGCCGCCGGCGTGACGATCGTCCCATTCTTGACGATCAGGTCAACCATCGTGTATGCGTCCTGCGTCGGTCGGAAGCGCAGCCGGCAACGTCCGGAAGCCCGCGGCGCGCCGTCTCCGCGTGCGCGTGACCGTCACCGCATTCCACCGTGGGCCGACACTTCAGGGCTGGGGGCGTAACTCATCCGCCGCTTCGTTCCACGAATCGTTCGACGACTCCTGCGATCCACGACGGCACGGACCGTTCTCTCTCCATCGCCACCGCTCAGGCCCGGATGCCAGGACCGAGAACCCGCAATCCGTGCGCTGCGACCTCGGCCGTCAGCGGCCCCGGGCCCTTGCATCCGTAAGGTCGCGGACCCCGTCGCCCAGCAGATTGAAGGCCAGCACTGTCAGCATGATGGCCACGCCGGGCACGACCGCGAGATGAGGCGCCTGGCGCATGTACCGCATCCCGAGCGCGAGCGTCCATCCCCATGATGGCGCCGGAGGCTGAACGCCGAGGCCGAGGAAGCTCAACGTTGATTCAATGACGATCGCCCCACCCATCCCGAGGGTCGCGAGCACGATCACCGGCGCCAGCACGTTCGGAAGCAGGTGACGGACAAGGATCCGGGCGTCCGGCACGCCCACCGCTTGTGCTGCGAGCACGTACTCTTCGTGACGCACGGCCATGACCGATACGCGCACGACTCTCGCGTACGTGGTCCAGTACACCAGCCCGATCGCGATCATCGCGTTCAAGGGGCTAGGTCCCAGAGCGGCGATCAGCGCGAGCGCCAGCAGGATGACCGGGAATGCGAGAAACACGTCAACGACCCGGCTCACGGCCGTGTCCACCCAGCCGCCGTAGTACCCGGCGAGCAACCCCAAGGTCACCCCGATGCCTGACGCGATCGCCACGCCCAGGGCAGCCACGGCCAACGAGTAGCGCGCCCCCAACGCCATGCGCGCCCACATGTCCCGCCCGAACATGTCCGTGCCGAGCGGGTGCGGCCATCCCGGTGGCTGGAGTCGGTCTGCCATCGCCATTTGGAATGGGTCGTACGGCGTAAGCCACGGGGCCAGCGTCGCGACCAGAATGATCAGGACCACGAGTCCACCGCCCACCACTGCCGCCCGGCTGCGCCGGAGGCCGGTGACGATCCATGGCCGTCCTCGATCACCCGTAGCGAATCCGCGGGTCCAGCCACGCGTACGCAATGTCTACCCCCAGGTTGATCACCGAGAACACGAGAGCGATCACCAGCGCCGTTCCCTGGACGATCGGGAAGTCCCGCTGCCCGATCGCATTGATCAGCAACTGGCCCAGGCCGGGCCATCCGAAGATCGTCTCCGTCACCACCGCGCCGCCGAGCAAGGTGCCCACTTGGAGCCCGACGATGGTCAGCACCGGCAGGACGGCGTTGCGCAGCGCGTGCCGGTACGTCACCACCCGCGCGGGCAACCCCTTCGACCGCGCTGTGCGCACGTAGTCTTGTCCGAGCACCTCGAGCATCGCCGACCGTACCATGCGGGTGATCAGCACCACGGCAGAGAGCCCCAACGTGGTCGCGGGCATCGCGAGGTGCCTTACGGTGTCGAGCAGAGGGGCGCCGTTGCCTCGGAACAGGGCCAAGAACGCAAGGGGCAGCGGCGCCCCACGGCCAAACGTCGGCAACCAGCGCAGGTCGAGGGAGAACAGTAGAATGAGCAGCATGCCCAGCCAAAACACGGGCATCGACACGCCGATCTGCGTGACCGCCATGCTCGCGATGTCGACCAACGAATACTGCCGCACCGCACAGATCACGCCGACCGGCACGCCGATCACCACGGCGAGCGTCATGGCGGTGAGCGCCAGTTCCGCCGTCGCGGGCAGGTGCGTGGCGATCAGCGTGGTGACCGGCTGGCCACCGAGAAAAATCGAGGTCCCAAGATCGCCTCGGGCCGCACGCCCGAGATACCGCGCGAATTGATACCACAACGGGCGGTCGAGGCCCATCACGTGACGCAACCGCGCGATGTCCTGAGCCGTCGCCTGCTGACCGAGCAGAATCGCAGCCGGATCACCCGGTACGAGGTGCAGCAAGCCAAACACCAGCACCGAGATGCCGAGGAGCACGATGACCATCTGAGCCAAGCGCCGGAGCACATAGCCTAACATAGTCGAGCCTCGCGATGCACAAACCTTGTCGCCCGGTTACCCCCAACCTACTCGTTTCGGCCGCCGCCGCGCCGGATCACGACGATCCAGTCCACGGCGCCCTGGTCCACCGTAGGCCCAGGGCCCAGAGGTGGGGGGCAACGGACTCGACACATCCGGGCTGACACGGGCACGTTCCTGCCCGTGTCAGCCCGCAAATCCGAGGTGCCCTATCCCGCGGGCGGTCAGCACCGCAAACGGACCGGGACGCCGGCCGGATTCCAGGGCATCGCGTCACCTGTGTCCGGTGCCCGCCAAGTCTACGGGCTCAGCGTGACCGCGTCCAGGATCTTGAGGCTGCCGCTCGGATTGGGCACGAACCCGTGCAGGCGCGCGCTGTGCACGACTACGTACCCCTGGTAGAGCAGGACGTCGTACGGCTGATCGTTCGCGAGAATCTGTGCCGCCCGTTGATAGATCCTGGCGCGGGCGGCGCGGTCGAGGGTGGTGCGACCCTGTGCGAGCAGCGCATCCACGGCCGGATTCGAATACTTCTCCCAGTTCTGGCCGCCGTTCGTGGTGAACTGATTGTACATCAAGCGATCCGGATCCACGATGTTCAACCATCCCAGCAGCGCCACCTGATGCTTGGACGCGTAAACCGCGCTCGAGAAGGTCGGCCACTCGCTCGTGGAAACCTTGACCCGGATGCCGTATTTCTGCCACACATTCTGGAGGAATTCCGCCGCCTGCACGCGGTTCGGATCCTCGCTGTGCGTCGACAGTTCGATGGCGAGCGGCTTCCCGTCCTTCTCGTAGACGCCGTTTTGCTGGGTGAACCCATCTTCCTGGAGTAACTCGCGTGCCTTAGCCGGATTGTACTCAGGCTGCCGCACGCTCGTCGTGTACGCCCACAACGAGGGGGTCAGCAACGACGTCGCAGCCTGATCCATCCCCTGGTAGATGTCAGCCGCGATCGCCTGCCGGTCGGTGAGAAGCGCCAGCGCTTGGCGGACCTTGACATCGCTGAGGGGCCACACGGACGTGTTGATGTTGAGGTAAGTGATGCCGAGACCCGTCATCTTCGTCACAACCAGGCTGGTTGACTTGCGAAGACGCGCAACATCCTGCGGCGACAGCGGCGAGTGGATCAAGTCCAGATCGCCAGCCTCCACTGCGGCGGCGCGGGCTGAGTTGTCGGGGACGATGTTGATCACCAGGCCGCGCACCTTCGGTACCCCGCCCCAATAGCGCTCGTTGGCCTCCAGAGAGATCCTCGAGCCACGGTCCCACGAGACGAACCGGAACGGTCCCGTACCCACGGGATGAGACGCGAGCGAGCCGTCATTCCTCTCGGCGATGTGTCTTGGCACGATACCGATGTTGAGATAGGACAGGAGCGGCGCGTACGGCGCGCTCGTGGTCATCCGCACCGTGTAGGCGTCCACTTTCTCGATCTTGGCAATCGGCGTGTAGAGGTTCCGGTACGGCGCCTTGGATGCGGGGTCGAGGATGGTGTCGAAGGTATACACGACGTCGTCGGCGGTAAACGGCTGCCCGTCTTGGAACGTGACCCCGTGCCGCAGGTGAAACACCCACGTGGTCGGCGTCGGATTGTCCCAACTGACGGCGAGCGCGGGCTGAGGAGCCTGCCGAGTGTCGAGATAGACCAAACCGTCGTACACTAGCTCGCCCAACCGGTACGCGCTACTGTCCACCGCGAACCGCGGGTCGCCGGTGCCCGCGTCGACATCGAGACCGACGCGCACCGCGCCGCTCGTCGCTGCCCCCTGCGCCAGCCCAACCGCAACCTGGCCACCCGCCAGCGCCCCCATGAGACATGCTGCTACCGCCAGGGTCGTCACGATTCGCATGGACACACCTCGCCCACAATCTGCGAGCGACTTCGCGCTTTCCCACCCAACTCCTCCGAACTCAAAGCGCCAAGCACGTTCGGGACTATCGGCTGGCGCGGCCACAGGTCTGCGGACCCTGCTCAATCGCGCCGCCTGAGATGACCGAACGAGGGAAGGGGGCTCCCTTTGATCCCAGAATAACCCTCACAGTTCTCAAAGAGCACGGCGCGCTGGTCATTTGAAGGAGGAAGGGGGTCCCCGACGGTAGAGCGCGTCTAGATGCTCGGAGACCTCACGAAAAGGCAAACCCGGAGTAATCCGGGGACGCAAAGCGACAGAACCACGGTTACTGGGAGGCCGTGGTTGGCTGCGCTGCCGAAGAGGGTTTGTCCCAAGCTAGGGACTGCCCTTTTTCTGTTTTGACTCCGGGGAGCGCCTGAGATGGGTGTCTCCCGCGCTACGAAGGAGAAAAAGTTGGCAATCGCTCGGGATTCCTCGACCCCCGCCGGCAGGCCGCCGCGCGTCGAAACCTCGCTGCGACAATCACGGGGGACGACCGCAAGCAGTGCCCTCACGTCCGTCGCCGTCGTCGTCGAAGGGATCGACCCGGTGAACCGGGGTCGCCGCGTCATCGTGAAAGGGCGTGTCGTCGCGGAATGTTCGGCGCTCTCGGAAGGAGAGAACCACACCAATGCTCATCTCATCGCCACCGCGTTCAATCTGCGTGCGTCCGCGCCGCCGGATCTCGCCGAAACGTTGAGCACCTTGACGGAGGTCGACGAGATCCTCCAGCAGACCGATTCTCAGACTATGATCGGTCGAAACACAACGATGGAGTATCTGCGTCGAGTCACGAGACTCCTACGCTCGCTGGTGGCCGCGCAGCACGCTCCTTGCGACCCGGCCGCCGCCCGGAATACCGACGGGCTCAAGCACGGATGACCCGCCGCATCATGGGACAGTCAGAACACGGAGGACATCGTCACGAGGAGCTCGAGGCTGGGCCGTTCGCCTTGTTCGGCGTCGAGGTCGGAGCAGTCTGGATTACATTCGGCCGAGAGCTAAGGCTTACCGTCTTGCTCCGGGACGACTCGGAGGAAGCGCGCAGGACGTTCTCGCGATGGGGGGCGAGACGTAAAGTCCGGGTCGAGACTATTGGCCCGAGCGTATCGTCTCAGTAACGCTCTCGGCAGGCCATCCTCGAGCTTAGGGACCGATCACAAAAACCTGATAATTCTTGGACCCCATCATTCATTCGAAGCAGGAATCCTATATCGAACGATCCAATAGGCAAAGTCGAACAACCCATGGGAGGTCGTTCCAAGCACTCAAATCCTCCGGCTACGATGTCCAGTGTAGCCTACGCGGAGGCGCCCTGAGCCAGGATGACCGGCGATCATTCCGAGGCCCTCAGCGACGAAATGCTCCACGCCTATACGATCAAAACTGCGATGGAGGAAAGCAAACGATGGCAATTCGGGTCTTGCTCGCGAACGCACAACCCGTGATGCTCGAGGGCCTCAAGGCCGTCTTTGCGGGAGAACCCGACATCGAGGTGCAGGGAGAGGCCACCACCGGCGCCGAGGTGTACGAGCGAGCGCTGACCCTGCGCCCTGACGTCGTGGTGATGGATATCAAGTTCGAGCCCGACAATGATGCAACTGGTTTGATCCGGACCGTGAAAGAACAGCTTCCCGACACACAGGTACTGGTGTTCACCGTTCATGCCGACGTCGAGCTGCTTCAAAAAGCGGCCCGGGCCGGGGCGGCCGGGTACGTCAACTACGACATCTCCGCCGTCAACTTGGCACGCGCCGTCCGTGCGGTCCACGGCGGAGCGACGATGATCAATCCTCGCCTGGCCCGGCGCCTGCTGGCCGACATGGATGCCAGCGCAAACGGCGCGGCCGGATGGGCGGCGCTTCACCGGCTGACCGGACGCGAGCTCGAGGTGCTCGTGGAGCTGGGACATGGGCTCGGCGACAAGGAGATCGCGGAAAAGCTGTATGTCTCCCAGACCACGATCAAAGCCCATCTGCGGACAATCTATCGCAAGCTGCGCGTCCGCAATCGAGTACAGGCGGTCGCGTTCGTCGCCAACCGCGGTCTGCTCAAGACGTCGTAGCCGAGCCTTGCTCCCACTCCGGGCGCGACCACGCAAGCCCGGCCGGGTCACGACAACGCAAACAAGAACAGGATCCTGTTCTGCCATGAACAGGTGATCTGGTCCGTCACCCGGCTCGACAGCCGGCGGCTCTCGCACAATCAAGCGTACGGAATGGGCGTCATCGGCCGCTGATATCGAGAGACGTTGCGGACGGCGGCATGTCGGCCCTGGGACCCAGGGCGGACGTCACGCAGTTGTAGGACGTTCCGCCGGGCCCTGCGCCTGCGGCATGAGCCAGCCTACGACACGGGGCCAACCACCATCGGCCAGATTGTGGCGGCGAGGAGCGCTTGCGCGGCGGTGACGATGCGGCCGATCGGTTGCAGGTCTCCGGGCCGTCGTAATCGGCACAACGATAACCCAGTTTGGTTCAACCGATACCGGACAACGCGGCTGCGGTCCATGCATGATGAACGAGGAAGGGTGTAGGCGCGACCCGTGCAGCGTCGCACAGACTTCTCGTAGTGGAGGCTGTGGTGAAGCGCCTGATTCTAACTGTGCTCTTTATCATGGCCATCCTGACGGGCATGTCGTTGCCCCCGGCGTGGTTTCACAGCCGGGCGGACGTGGAATACTACACGCAGCGCTGAGTGACTCAACCGCCGTGGTGGGCGTCTGCCTGGACAGGAGGCGCTCTCATGTGCGT
The DNA here is from genome assembly GCA_035622635.1 of bacterium. Lineage (GTDB taxonomy): Bacteria > Sysuimicrobiota > Sysuimicrobiia > Sysuimicrobiales > Segetimicrobiaceae > JAJPIA01. The sequence continues at coordinate 57,366 of DASPUZ010000178.1, forward strand.
CGTTCGCACCAGCGAATCTTTGGCGGGGAGCAATGACGCCATCGCATGGTCGCGCCCACCGAAGGAATCGCAATCGATCCGGAGTTTCATTCTCCCCACAGTATCGAGGAGCCTCTCGGTGGGAAAACGCCGTAGCGTGCGGTGAGCACGGATTGGGAGGTCGGTCTGGCATGCGGGCTCAAAAGTACAGGATCACGATAGAATTCGAGGCTGTGTCCCGGGCCGATCGCCGCGACATCACGACGATGGTATCGGAAATCATCAAGGATGCCGTCAGGCTGTACGGTCCCGGTCTGCTGGATGCGAAGGTTGTCAGCGTTATGCTGGACAGCGGTCGCTCCGGCGGCGCTCCGTCCGTTTCCTTTTCGGGCGAAGTCCGCCAGCACCACTAAAGCATCGGTTCACCCCCGTCCCCGAGGGCGAAGCGTCCGCGTCGTTACGCGTATCACAATCGCTTCGGGGCGTCCCGCGGTTCCCCCGGGGCGGTTTGCTCCACCGCCGTAGCCACAACATCCAGAAGCTCGTCTGATCAAGTCTATACACCCCGTCGCGTCGTTCGTGGATCCGCCGGGGGGAACGTCAGGCCGCCCTCCTGGTCACATCCAGGCGTCCGAGGAAGATGTCGACATGCGCCAGAATTGTACCGTTGCGGTGCGTGTGCCTGGGCACGTGTGGGAATGCGCTCCAGCCGTCACAGGGGAGGGGGCGATGCGCCGGGCACTGATCGTGGCGCTGATCTGTCTCATCGCGGGGCCTCCTGCCGGGGCTCAACCCGCACAGCCTGCCGACCTCTTGCGGGCGATCACCGTGGGGATTCACGTCAATAACCCCAGCCGGGGACGGGAAGGGCTCTGCGAGGGATTTGTGGCCGGGGTCGGCGGCGACGCTGCGTACGTCGTCACCGCAAAGCACTGCATCGACGATCTGGCGTCCACGTCGATCTCCGCCGCGGCATCCCTCGATCAATTGGGAGTCACGATCGAGGTGGCGTACGCGAACGGCACCAGGGGCGGCGTGAACCAGCTAGCGGGAGCGGACACGTCGGACGTGGTCGTCTTGCTGGCCTCCTACGTCGACAGACCCGTGGCGTTCGCGGACTGCGACGAGTGCCGTGTGTATCGTAGTTTTGGGAGCAACCAGCAGATCCCCGTCCTCTCGATGCTGTCGGCCGGCGGCGGTCCGCCGGTGGTGTCCTCCGGGATCGTCCTCTCCGATCGCGCCGGCCGGTATACGGTCGTGCTCCCGAGTTCGCCGGGCACTAGCGGCTCCGCGGTGATCGACCTGGAGGGCAACCTGGTCGGCATGGTGGTGAGCGTGGCGGCGGTGGGTGGCGCCGAGGCCGGATACGTCTCCGGCGTTGTACCCGGCGGGACGATCGAAGATCTGCTGCGATACGCCGTATCACAATTCGGCGGCGTGTCTCCGCCGATCCAGAACGCGCCACCAGCGGCCCCTCCGACGCCGCCGTCTCTCGCGCCGAGCGCCGCACGCACGTGGTCCGGCGAATGGACAAGCGACCAACAGAGCCAGCACGGATCATTTACCGCCTCGGTGTCTCAGCGCGGCCCCACTATCTTGGGAACCGCCACGCTGACGGGGACCACGTGCTACTCCAACCTGCAGATTCTCGGATCGACCGGTGGCGGCACCGCCGAGAGCACCACCTACTCGCTGACCGGATACAGCGATGGCGTCGCCCGCATCAGCTTCGCCCTGACGGTGACCGGGGACCATCTTTCGGGGACCTATACGGTGTTACAACCCGGGACCTCCTGCGACGGCGATCTCGGCTCCGTGTCGGGTTCCGCGCAATAACCTGCGAGCGGCCCCGACGTACGGGGTCTTGAGGTCTCTCGGTCACGCAGGTACTATCGTGGGTAATGTCTCCAACTTTCCCAACCACAATCATGTTGTCGCCGAACTCGGATACGCGAGAGCGTTCAGGGAGGCACCCCGAATGACACGGGCCGGCGCGCGCCGCCTGATCGTCTGGATCCTGGTTTCCCAGCTCGCGGCGGCACCGGCGCTGGCGGCACAACTGCCAGCCGGCACTCCGGTCTCTGAAACCGCGCCCCACCTGGCGGTCACCGCGCAGTCGATCAACATCGGCGGACACGTGTTAAGATACACCGCGACCGCCGGCGACGAGGTGCTGAGGGACGACACGGGCAAAGCTCAGGCGGAGATGTTCTTCGTCGCTTACACGGAGCAGAACGTGCCGGACGAGACGAAGCGCCCGCTCACGTTTGCGTTCAACGGCGGGCCCGGTGCGTCGTCGGTGCTCCTGAATCTCGGCGCACTCGGGCCGAAGTACGTGCGGCTGTCCGACGACGGTAGGCCGCTGTCTCCCACGGCCCGGTGGGTGGACAACCCATCCACGTGGCTCGGGTTCACCGATCTCGTATTCATCGACGCGGTGGGAACCGGCTTCAGCCGCGCGGCGCCCGGCGTGCCGGACGCCACGTTCTATCGACCGGACGGCGACGCTCGGTCATTTGCGCAGTTTATTGGCCTGTACGTGACTACGAACCGCCGAGACGCATCGCCTAAGTTCGTCGCCGGAGAGAGCTACGGGGGGACCAGAGCCATCATCCTCGCCCGGCTGCTGCAGAACACCGGCACCACCAGCCTCAACGGATTGATCCTCATCTCACCCGTGATCGACTTCGAGACGCTGAACACACAGTTCCGCAACCCCAGCCGGAGCACCGACCTAGCGTACGCATTGGACATCCCGACGTATGCTGCGACGGCCTGGTACCACAAGAAGCTCGGCCCCGGACTCCCGGCCGACCTCGAAAGTGTGGTACGTGAGGCAGAACGATGGTCGATCACCGAGTACCTGCCCGCCCTGGTAGAGGGAGATGCCCTGACGGAGGGAGCCCGGGATGGGATCGCCAGGACGCTGTCGCAGTACACGGGGGTGCCCGAGGCCGTGATCCTGGCGCACCAACTGCGCCTGCTCCCTGGCACGTTCAGACAGGAGTTGCTCCGGGACCGGCAGCTAGAGGTCAGCGGGTCGGACGGTCGAATCGTGTTCGATCCGCGCGCCGCGTCACTGTTCACCACGGACGCGCTGTTGAAGCCCCTGGGGTCCGTGTTCGAGCGATACGCTCAAGATGAGTTGGGGTATCGGGCGAACGGAGCCTACGAGGCACTATCCGGCAAAGTTGGCCGCGCGTGGGACTGGAGTGTGGGCGGGGTCACCGGATTTCTCAATGTGGCCGGAGACCTACAGCAATCGCTGCAGCAGAACGCGAACATGAGAGTCCTGGTCACCCTCGGCTATTACGACCTCACAGTGCCGTACGCCGGAACGGACTACGCCCTGAACCACCTCCAGCTCGATCCGGCGACGCAGGGTCACGTCATCAGCCGCTACTACGAGAGTGGCCACATGATCTACACGTCCCAGGCTGTGCTGGAGAAGTTCACGGCCGACGCGTCGGCATTCGTGGCGGACGCGCTGTCCGCGGCGCGTCCCCGCCCCTGACACCCCGCTATCGCCCCCCGGGGCGAGCGAAGAATGACCGGGTTGCGGCTCCGTCAGAACTTGAATGTGGGCGGAATCGACGGCAGTCCCGGGATGGGCTCACTCGGCGCGTTCGGCTCTGGGAACCCCGGAATCTGTGGACCCTGGTACGGCTGCATGTAGAAGAACTCGGGATTCCCGCCGTTCGGCGGCATCGGTCCGGGATTCAGCTGATACAGACGGCCTTGATAGAAGAACAGTATCTTGCCGTTGCAATCCTGCCCGCCGCCGCTCGACGAGGGGCCCTGCGATCCAGGGTTATTGCCCCCCGCACCCGGTGACGGCTGCCCGGGCCCGATGCTATCCCCGTTTCGCGGGGTCGGGATCGGGACGAACTCCGAGGGGGGCAGCGATGGAGACGCGCCGGGCCCCTGGTCCTGAACGGGCCGGACCGTGAGGATTATGGGATTCCGCCCCGAGGCGATCGCTCCTGCGTTCATCGCGCGAGTCACGGCAAGCGCGCCCAACACGACCGCGCTCGTCGTCGCTCCGACCAGGAACCCAACGACCAGTGTCCGGAGAGACCGACCGTCCATCGTGCTCGACCCCCTTACCGAAAGAATTGCAGCCGCGAGGATCCGCGATATGGCATCCATCATACCACATCTATCATGTCCGCTACGTGTTGGAGTGATCGCCATGATCGCCGCCCGCGGACCCGCTGTCGGTCGCAGTCAGTGCACCCGGTACGACGCGAGTTCCTGCCTGAGGCCGCGCGCCGATGGTACCCAGTACGACGTGTTGCCGACGACCAGCTTGATGACGTACTTGGCCTTTGGCGCGTACCATATGCTGAAGTCGCCGCATCCACCCCCGGTGAGGTTGCAGTGGTGGCCGTCGATGCGCACCGCTTCGAATGTCCCGGCCGGCACGGTGACTGACTCCAGGGCGGCCGCACGGGCCGTCCCACGCCACGTCACCGTGCCTTGGCTCAACGCGCTGGCCACCAGGTAGGTCCAGGTGTGCCCGGGCGTCAGCGGCCATTGAAATCGGAACCAGTCGGCGTTCGGGAGCGAAAGGTCCGAGCCGATGAAATTCGTCGAGGTGCGCGAGCCTGAGTTGACCTGAACTTGATACAAATCCCCCTGGATGCCGATCACCCTGAACGAAACGTCGGGCCCGTTGGAATTGCGCCAGGTCCATTCATCGCCAACCGCCCACTTGGGCGGATCCACAAGCCCGCTCTGCCGCACAAAATACTCCCGCGCGTAGGCGGCGAGCCCCAGGAGAATGAAGAGCCCGAGCACGATGAAAAGAAGGCCACGTGTCCGCTGCACGATGCGATGCCACCTCCTGTGTTCCCGGGTCGGATGCCCGGGCGAGGCCGGCCGCCGCTCCGAGAATGTGAGAGCCGCGCTGGCTTCAGAACCCGGACATTCGCCCCTGCTACAATGCACAGTCTGACGGCAAGGCTCACCGCCAGCCGACGGTGGAGACTCCGCGGGGCCGACTCCGCGACGCCCAGCGCCGTCTTCGTATGGTCCTGGGGTCGGCTGCCACCGGCACGTTGTGCGTGGAATGGCTCGGACCCAAGACGGATGCGGTTCGGCTGGCAGTGAGCGCGAGTGACAGCGCCGGGGATCCGATCGCGATGCTGATCGACTCGCGGAAACACGCCCGGCTGACGTTGGAAATGATTCCGGACGGAAGTGCACACGTGCGGGTATTCAGTCCCGATGGTATCCGGATCCTTTCAGCTCCCAGACGCAGGATGCATCGAGTCCGCCGACCCTGCCTCGCAGGCACTCCTGAGCGCTCACGTAGAGGATAACGATACGACCGCCCTACTCTGCAAAGTCCTCTGTCACCATGTACCCAGCGTCACCATCGGTGGCGATGCCGATGCCGATGGTCCGGAACATCGGGTCGAGAATGTTCTTAAGATGACTGGGACTGCTCATGAACGCGTCGTGGGCTTGCTGCACTGTCGACGCGACGGTCACGTTCTCGCCGACCTCCGTCCATCCGCGCAACACCGCCGAAAGCCGCGCGAGAAAGGACTGCCCCTGGGGCGAGTCGTGTCCGACGTACCCATCGAGCGCCATGTCACGGGAATGGCTCCGCGCCACCTTCCGCAACGCCGTGTTCATCACCAGCGGAGCCAGATGATGCGCCTCGCGCGCCTGGTTGACCATCCCCAGGAGCATCATCTCCCCCGAGGGGACAACGGTGCTCGCGGGTGCGCGGTAACCGAGTCGGATCGCTATCGCGCCGGGGGCCCCAAGAGATTGCGATGATGCCGGCGAGCCGTCCCCGCTCACCAGAGCGAGACACACCAGGCTGGGGAACGCAATCATCGCGACTATGCGTGTGCTCAACGGCCCACAACGCATACAGCGAGGCCTCCACAAGTTATGCGATGCAGCTTGGCTCCCGGCTTGCTGGAACAATACGCCGCTTCCCGTCCCGATGCCTCCTCGTCGAGGCTGATCGGGCAGAGAGAACCCGGCGTGATCTCCGGTGAGGCGCCGGTGGCGGCGCGGCTAGTGAGTTCGGCTCTTCTTGCGGGCGCCCGTCGGGGGAAAAGTCAACTCGACGCGGCTGCGATCGGAGGAAGGGGCCGACCGACCGGTGCTCCCGGGTTGATCACCGGCCGCGTTGACGCCGAGCATCCGGTTCGCCGTCCACACCGCCACGCGGCACACGACGTCGTGCGGCAACTGCCCCGCGATGCGGGCGGCACGGCCATAGCACTGCACAGCCCAATCCGGCATCCCCAACTCCCGCAAGCGCTGCAGCGACTGCTGGAACTCGTCCCGACGCTGGCGGCCGAGCCGTGAGGGGTTACGACGTTCTCTGAGCATCCTACGGTGTTCGTGCCCAAGGAGACCCCACGGTAGACCGTCGGCGCCGCGCCCAGACCACGGAGGCACGGCGCGCGCAACTCGGTGGAATGCCCGTGTTGACGAACGTAGTCGCAAGAGCGCGACGCGTGATACGATGAGCAGGACGGCGAGGAAACGTCAATATCCGAGGCGTACCAAAGGGGGCAAGCAATGGCAGCACCGCTTCAGCCAATTCACGGCGTGATGGCGCCGATTCTGACGCCGTTCGATCAGGAACTGGCAATCGCCCATGATCTGTTCGCCGCTCACGCGCGTCACTTGCTGGCAACGGGATGCGCGGGGCTCGCCCCGTTCGGGACAACGGGTGAAGCTCTGTCGGTCGGCATCGAAGAGCGAATCACGGCGCTCGATCGCCTGATCGAAGCCGGCATCGATCCGAGGAAGCTCATTCCCGGGACGGGTCTTACGAACCTTCCGGACACGATCAGGCTGACCCGCCACGCCGTGGATCACGGATGCGCGGGCACCCTGGTATTGCCTCCCTTCTACTTCAAGGATGTCTCCGACGACGGCCTGTTTGCCTATTTCGCCCGCCTCGTCGAGAGCATCGCGTCGGACGATCTCCGCGTGTACCTCTATCACATTCCGCAGGTCTCGCACGTCGGCTTCTCGATCGAGCTCGTCCAACGGCTTCACGCGGCCTTTCCGGCCCGGATCGTCGGGATCAAAGATAGCTCCGGAGATTGGGGGAACACGCGGAGGCTGCTCACCGAAGTACCCGGGTTCATCGTCTACCCTGGATCGGAGATGCCATTACTGGAAGCGCTCTCGCTTGGCGGTCCGGGCTGCATCACGGCGACTGCAAACATCAATGCCACCGTGCTTGGCGATGTCGTCACGCTCCACGACAGCGGCAGAGGGGCGGAAGCCAAGAAACGGCACGAAGAAGCCAAACTGGTCAGGACGCGGGTTCAAGAATATGGTCCGATCCCGGCCCAAAAGTACCTGCTGGCCGCGTGGTCCGGGGACGAGCGGTGGCGCAACGTGCGCCCGCCGCTGCTCACCCTAGCGGATACTGCGGGAGGTCAACTGCGCAGCACGCTGGAACGGGAGCACGGATTCGCTCCCTCACTGCGCACCGCCGTGTGAAACGCTGGCCACGGATCCGGCCCACGCCGTAGGCGCAGGCACAAGCCCAGAGGCGAATCACGCGGTTCCAAGATCATCCGGTCTGCGTATCTCACAAAACGTCCGGCGTGAGGATCCAGCGGACCGACCAACCTCCCCGTTCAGCCCTCTGCAGGCAGACAAGGCCGCCGTTCCGGAATGTGATCGGCTCTTTGTCACCGGTTCCGCAGACCAAGAGGGCGGCCAGGCGGGCCAGGTGAGGAAGATGACCGACGAGCAACACGTCGCCCGTCTCCTCGCCGAGCCGCTGCGACCAGATTTCGGGCGAGGCCATGGGATCGAGGCCGTCGACCTCAGTGATCGGGATCGGGAATGACAGATGTTCCCGCCACACCTCCGCTGTCTGCCGGGCCCGCAGTTTGCCGCTGTGGCAGATCCGGGTGACGTGCACGCCGGCACGCTCCACGGCATGCCGGATGACCCTCCTGGTATCGGCCCATCCCTTTTCGGTCAGGGGACGGGCAGGATCTTGTTCTTCCCGCATGGCTTCTCCATGCTGCATCAGGTAGAGCCTCACCGATGTCCTCCAGTCTTCGAAGTTGCTGACACGTAATGGATGCGAGCACAACTCCCGCCATCCCGGGAAAGGGTTGCGGGAACGACAAGCTGGCCGCAAAGCCGGACGTGAGCCGGATTTCGCGTGAGATTCTGGGGTGCCCTTCCACGCCGTTGTGCCGTAGAGCAGGTCTGGCGGCCCCCGTTTCGATACTTGACAACTAGGTTACTAAGCTGGTTAGCTAGGTAGTAGAAGTTCAGATTTCATCACAACCATGGACCCGCACTCGAGGCGGCATCGAGTTGCGTCGACCCGCAGCAGACCGGCTGCAGACGCCGATGGGCTTCCCGCACGACTGCCGTCGGGGGCACAGTTCCCGTCGGTCGCCAGGCAGACGCTTTCCCGCCAGGTAGCTCGCGCGCTCATCAACAACATCCTCCTCGGCCACTCTCGACCGGGTGAACCCCTTCCTTCGTCGGGCGAGCTCGCCCGCACGTTCGCGGTCAGCAAGCCGGTGGTCCGCGAAGCTCTCAAGATCGTGGCAACCCTCGGCATGGTCGAGAACCACCAGGGCCGCTTCAGCCGGGTACGTGAGCGCGCATCCTGGGCCGATCTCTCGCATGAGGTCCTGGCTGCGCGGCTCGAGACCGGGGCGATCGACGACATCATGGGCGACAGCCTGGAACTCAGGCGTGTCATCGAGACCGAAGCCGCCGCGCTTGCGGCGGAGCGCGCGACGGCGGACGACCTCGCCGCCATGAACCAGGCGCTCGACGCGCTCGACCGCTCCGGCGGTGACACGCAGGACTATGCAGTTCACGACGTCGCGTTCCACGATGCTTTGCTGCGGGCGACCCATAACCGACTGTTCCTGCAGCTCATCGATTGGATGCGCGAGCTGCTTGTACTCGCGCGTACGGTCAGTGTCACAGCCGACGCAGACCGTCTCCCGAGTTCCCGGGAAGGCCATCGGACGATTTTTCAGGCGATTACGGCAAGGTCGCCTGAGGCTGCGCGAAAGGCGATGGCCGATCATCTTGCGTGGGCGGAGCGGGTAAACGTCAGCGCGTATCGGGCTTCGCACCGTGCGCCGGCGGACCGTGCCGCGCCGCCGGACGAGAGATCGTCATGAGAAAGGATCGCTCTTTCGCCCCGACGTCCATGCGCTTCTGCCACCCGCCGATCCGTACGTTGTTCAATCCTGCCGCTCGGAACAGGGGGTGTGTGCGGATGAAACGCTGTCGTTCCTGGCACCTGGTAACGGTCGTGGTTGGTGTGTGTTTCTTGGCGGCGTACGGTTTTTCAGGCTACCCTGCGGCGAGTTGGGGGGCCGCGGGCCCGTGTGACCAATCCGGCCCAGCGCCCGGCGTGACCGCGACCACGGTAACCGTGGGCGCGACGCTCGCTCTGACAGGCACCGCCGCAACATCCGGACAGGGCGCGCAGGCCGGGGAGAAGGCGTACTTCGACTACGTCAACGCCCACGGCGGCGTGCACGGCCACCAGATCCGCTTCATCGTGCTGGACGACCAGTATCAACCCGCCGCGGCGCAGCAGCAGATGCGGCTACTTGTGCAAGAATACCACGTGCTCGCGGTGGTGGGGGGATACGGGACCCCGACGTTCCTCGCAGAAGCGCCGTTTCTCAAGAGTCAGGACGTTCCGGCGATCGCACCCTCTGCCGAATCCGACCAGCTTGGCAACATGTCGTACCCGAATGTGTATACGACGTTCGTCAACTACATCACGCAATACCAGATCGAGACAAACTACGTGATCGAGCACTACCATCCGAAGTCTCTGGCGCTTGTCGGGGTGGCGGGCAACGTTGGCGACGACGCGTACAAGGGGATGCAGCTCGCCGTAGGAAGCAGCGGCGTCCCGATCAAGTACATCCCGGAGACCCCCGGGAACCCCAACCTCACTCCGATCGCGACCACGTTGAAAGACACGAACGCCGACTGGGTCTTCATCATCCTGACGGCGGCGGACTCGGGACAGCTGCTCGAGGCCATGCAGCGCATCGGCTATACTCCGCACGTGGCGGGGAACCAGATCAACGCGGACGCCTCGTTCATTCAGCCCTTCAAGGACGTTGCGAACGGCATGGTCGTGTCTGTCCTGACGGCCGACCTGACCGGCACCGATCCTCGCGTGCAGCAGTTCGTCAAGGACTTTCAGCAACTCACGGGCAACGTGCCGACGACGAACAACGCGCTCGGCTGGGCCCAGGCTGAGATCGGGGTCGAAGCCCTGAGAACCGCCCCGGCACTGACCCGCTCGTGCTTGTATGACGCGTTGAACCACATGACGAACTTCCGCACCGGCCTGATCCCCCCGGTGACGTTTGGTCCCACAAACCGCCAAGGCGTGGATGCGATCGGCCTGATGCAGGTCCAGAACACCAAACTCGTCCCCCTCGTGCCGGGGTTTCTGTCTCTGCACGGGTCTGAGTAGGCGTGAGCACATCGGTCCCACCGGCGCCGCTCGCGCCGTGGCGTGGCCGGGAAGAGCGACACGGTGATGTAGGAGATGCATCTCACCCCTAGCGGCGCGATCGAGGTCACGCTGTCCGGCCTCCAAACCGGCGCGCTCTACGCGCTGTTCCTGATCGGCGTACTGCTCGTGTACCAGGTAAGCAAGATGGTGAACTTTTCGTACGGCCAGCTCGGGATGCTGGCCGCATTCGGCAGCTGGTGGCTGTACAGCCAGATCCGCGTCCCTGTCCCGCTGGCGATCGGCATCGGTGTGGCGGCCTCGATCGCGGCGGCGTGGTTGACCGAAGTGCTGGTGATCCGCCGCATTCCCCAGAAACGATTCGGGTACGATCTGGTCGTCAGCCTCGGCGTATTACTGCTGCTGACGGCCGGGGCGGAACTCGTCTTTGGCACCACGTCGCAGACGTATCTTGGCCTGCTCAGCTCTCACCGGCTCATCGTGTCGGGCGTCTTCGTGAACGGGAACGACATCCTGGTCCTCGTGGTGGGCATCGTTGCTTCCATCGTGACCAAGGTGGTCCTCGACAAAACCGGGGCGGGACTGTCGCTGCGTGCGTCTTCGGAGAATCCGCCGGTGGCGCGAAGCGTCGGGATCAACGTGACTCCACTCCGCAGCACCATCTGGGCGATCTCCGGACTGTTCGCGGCCGGGAGCGGCATCTTGCTTGCCAGTCGGCTGTCGGTCGACCCGTTCTATATGACGCCGTTCCTGGTCAACACGTTCATCGCGGGCATGATCGGCGGGTTGGACCGGTACTGGCCCCCAGTCATCGCCGCGTTCGGACTCGGCATCTACGACTCGTGGGCCATCTACATCCTGGGGCCGAATGGCGATACGATCGCGATTTTCGTGCTCGCGCTGATCGTCTTGAGCGTGGCGCCGAAGCGGTTCGTGGAGGAACGGTACGAGAGCCGTGCCTGACGGACAGATACCGGAGGAAGCAGGAACCGCGGACGGCATCGCCGCCCGAGCGCCCTCCGCGCCGCGCCCGGACGGAGCCCTGGCGGGCCGCCGTGTGGAAGGCCGCACGCTGCTTACGGCGGCGGCGGTAGCGGTTCTTCTCGCGGCGCTGTACGCCGGCTTGGGTGCCTACTGGCTGGTGGTCTTCGCTCAAGTGTTCCTGTTTGCGGTCGCCGCCATGGGGCTGGACATCTTGTTCGGCAGGGCCGGGCAGCTGTCGTTGTCGCACGCCAGCTTCTATGGGCTCGGGGCCTACGTGGCCGCCATCGGAACCGCCCGCGGCGTGTGGCCGGGCGCGCAGTTCGTCGCCGTGTTTGTGGTGGCGCTCGTCGCCGGGGTCGTCGTGGCGGTACCCACGCTGCGTCTGGCGGGGCTGCGACTTGCGCTGGTCACGCTCCTGTTCGGCGAGGTGTTTCAGTGGTTTCTCATCACCGAGGTGCCGATCACAGGGGGGTCCGAGGGCATGTCCGTCCCGCCGCTGAGCGTCGCGGGGCTCAGCCTGGGAGACCCCCACACGGCCTTTCTGGTCTGTCTCGCGCTGGCGCTGCTGGCGACCGCGGTCACACGCCAGCTGGGACGCACACAGGCGGGGCGGCGGATGCTCGCCGTCAGAGACTCCGAGCTTGCGGCGAGCGCGTGCGGCATCGACCTCGCGCGGATCAAGATCCAGGCGTTCATCATCGCCTCAGTGTATGCCGCCGTGGCGGGGTGGTTCTACGCCTTCGTCGTGGGATTCGTGGCGCCCGATAACTTCGGCCTGTTCCCGGCCGCGTATTTCCTCGTTGCGGTCATCCTCGGGGGCGCCGGGACCGTGATGGGTGCGTGGCTGGGAGCGGCGTACATCGTTCTCGCGCCGCAGTTTTTCAATGTCATCGGACATCCCAACCTCTTTCCGATCCTGGGCGGCGCGCTGCTCGTGCTCGTAGCTCTGTTCATGCCGGATGGACTCGTCGGCGGGATCTCCCGGACCCCCTTCGCGGGGATCCGGGTCCGCCTTGCGCCAACATCGGGAGGGCATCATGCGCCTTGACGCGCCTGCCGCGGGGCGGGCCAACGCGCTGGGCGTGCGCGACGTGGTCGTGAGATACGGCGCGCTGACGGCACTCGAGGGGGTCACGGTGACGTTTCCCCCGGGCGGCATCTGCGGCGTCATCGGGCCCAACGGTGCGGGGAAGACCACTCTTCTCAACGCGGTGTCGGGATTCACGGAGATTACTTCGGGCGCGATCGTCCTGGGAGACACCGACATCACGGCGCTCGATATTCGACGGCGCGTGGGGCTGGGCGTCGTGCGGGGGTTCCAGACGCCCCGCGTCCTCGACCAGGAGACGGTCAGAACAAACGTCGCCGTGGGATGCGAGCCACTCGGCCATCCGAGTATTCTCAGCCAACTGCTGAACCTGCCGGCGCAGAGGCGGGCGGAGGCGCGGGACGCGCGGCTCGTCGACGGGATCCTGGACGTCCTCGGGCTCGCCGGCTTCGCCGAGCGCAAGGTGGACGAGCTGCCGTTCGCGATCCGCCGGCTGGTCGAGGTCGGCCGTGTGCTGGTCGCTCAACCGAAGGTGATGCTCCTCGACGAACCGGCCGCGGGCGTCGACGAACCGGGCCGGAACGCGCTCGCGGAGGTGATCCGGCGCATCCACGGGGAGATGGCCATGACGGTCGTCGTAGTCGAGCACAACGTGGATTTCGTGGGGCGGCTCTGCCAGTATGCCGTCGCCCTGGACAGCGGCCGCGTGATCAGCAATGGTCCGGTGGGCGAGGTCCTGGCGGACGATACGGTGCGGGTCGCGTATTTTGGAGTGGAGCGCCATGTTGCGAGTTAGCGAGCTGCGGGCGTGGTACGGCTCCACACAGGCACTGTTTGGCGTCGACGTCACGGTCGAGACGGGCAAGGCGGTCGGGCTCGTCGGAACCAACGGCGCGGGCAAGACGACAGCGATCCGCGCCATCGCTGGATTGGTGCGGGCGGAAGGCCGGGTCGAACTCGACGGCTGCGATATTTCGACCACACCCGCACATCTGCGAGCACGGGTACACCGCGTGGCGACGATGCACGAGGGGCGCGGGCTCTTTTACCGGTTTTCGGTGCGGGAGAACATCCTCGTTGGCTCCCCTCGTCCCGACCGGCAGGCGCTGGACGAGGTGCTGGATCTGTTCCCCGATCTGCGCGGGCGGTTGAACGAGCGTGTGGCCAACCTCTCGGGTGGTCAGCAGCAGTTCGTCGCGATCGCGCGAGCCGTCGCGAGACGCCCGTCCCTGTTGTTGCTCGATGAGCCGGCCCTCGGCCTGGCACCCGTGCTGGCCGATGAGATCTACGAGTATCTGGGCAAGATCCGCCTCCTGGGCATGACGACGGTCCTCGTGGAACAGAGCGTGCCGCGGGCGCGTTCCTTGGCCGACACGCTCGTGCTCCTGGCCGGCGGGCGCTCACGAGCGTGCGTAGACAGCCGCGACGATGCGGCGGTGGACGAGCTCACCAGGGCATCGTTCAGGACACGGGACGCCGGCAGTATCGTGGGGTGACCCTGGCCGTTGAGTTCTGGAGAAGCATTGCGAGGCCAGCGTCGGGACGAGCAGAGGCGGTTGCAGCCCTCGGTGGCGAAGGAACGCAGCAGCGCGCCCGGCGTCTCGGAGTGCGGGTGCACGACGATCGGAAAGGGCGGCACGATGTCCTTGTCGCTGCCGTGTGGCCGTGAACCGAAAGGTGGACAGTAAGCGGTGAACGGGGTCGTCTTCAATATCATGCGGTTCGCCGTGAGCGACGGTCCGGGCATTCGTACGACGGTCTTCCTCAAGGGATGCCCTCTCCGCTGCCGGTGGTGTCATAATCCGGAGTCACAACTTCCCCGACCGGAGTTGATCCTTCGCCCAGATCGGTGTATTCGCTGCGGGGCGTGTCTGGACGCCTGCGACCAGGGCGCGATCCGACGAGATGACGACGGCGCCTTTGTGACCATTCGCGAAGCCTGCACGCAGTGCGGCCGTTGCGTCGAGGTTTGCTGCACCGGCGCTCGGGAACTGATCGGCCGAGAAATGACCGTCGAGGAGGTCATCCACGAGATCTGCCGGGACACCGTGTTCTACGACGAGTCTGGTGGAGGCGCCACGTTCTCGGGAGGCGAGCCGCTGTTGCAGCACGAGTTCCTGCTGGCGCTCCTGCGGGGCTGCCGCGCCCTCGGGATTCACACGGCGGTGGACACTTCCGGCTGTGCCGCGCCGGCGGTGGTCGACGCGGTCGCCAAGTGCGCAGACTTGTTCCTGTACGACCTCAAGCTGTTTGACGAGGTTCGCCATCGTCATTTCACGGGGGCGTCCAACTTCTTGATCCTCGACAATCTGCGCCGGCTGGTGAACGGCGGCGCGCGCGTCGTCGTTCGGTTTCCGCTCATTCCGGGCGTCAACGACGAAGAAGCGAACATCCGCGGGATCGGCGCGTTCGTCGCGTCCCTTGGCGGCGTGGCGGAAATCGACGTGCTCCCATACCATGACACCGGCATCGCGAAGTACGATCGTCTCGGTCGAACCTATCAACTGCACGGCGTCACACGCCCGACGCCGACCCGAGTGGCCGAAGTCGCGGCGATGCTTCGTGAATACGTCCATACGGTGGGCGTAGGAGGCTAGGATGATGAACGAGCGTGTCCGGACACTGCGATCTCAGAGCTTGCGCGCGGCCCCTCGCCTGTCTCCCGAGCGAGCCCTCCTCGTTACGGAGTGGTCCCGGGGCGCCGGGGGAGCACTCTCGGCACCGATGCAGCGTGCGCTGGCGTTCAAGGCGATCATGGAGCGCAAGGCCGTTTGCATCAATGACGGCGAGCTGATCGTCGGGGAGCGAGGCCCCGCCCCGAAGGCGACGTACACCTATCCCGAACTCTGCTGCCACAGCCTCGAAGATCTCGAGATCCTCAACAGCCGCGAGAAGATCTCGTTCGGGGTCGACGAGGAGACGTGGCGTATCTATCGCGACGAAATCATCCCCTACTGGCAGGGACGAACGATTCGGGACCGGATTTTTCAGGAGATGACCCCGGAATGGCGGGCGTGCTACGAGGCCGGGGTCTTCACGGAGTTTATGGAACAGCGGGCCCCCGGGCATACCGCGCTCGACGGAAAGATCTACCACAAGGGGATGCTCGATTTCAAGGACGAGATCCAGCGTCGTGCCGACGAGCTGGACTTCCACAACGACCCCGAGGCGTTCGAGAAGAAGGAAGAGCTTGACGCCATGGCCGTCTGTGCCGACGCCATCGTGACGCTGGCGCGGCGGTACGCGGAGCGAGCATCAGACCTGGCGGCGCAGGAACCGGAGCCGGGCCGCAGGGCCGAGCTCGAGGAGATCGCTCGCGTCTGCCGGAGAGTCCCCGCCCATGCCCCCGAGACCTTCTGGGAAGCGCTCCAAGGGTACTGGTTCATCCACCTCGGCGTGATCACCGAGCTCAACCCATGGGACGCGTGCAACCCGGGGCGTCTCGATCAGCATCTGTACCCGTTCTACCAGCAGGGGCTCAACGACGGCTCGCTCACGCGCGAGGGCGCCAAGGAGCTCCTCGAGTGCTTCTGGATCAAGTTCAACAACCAGCCGGCACCGCCGAAGGTCGGGGTCACCGCGGCCGAGAGTTCCACCTACAACGACTTCGCCAACATCAACACGGGCGGCCTGCGGCCGGACGGGACCGACGGGGTCAACGAAATGACGTATCTGCTCCTCGAGGTCATCGACGAGATGCGGCTGATCCAGCCGAGCTCCAACATCCAGCTCAGCCGCAAGAACCCGGATCAGTTCCTGAAAACCGCCTGCCGGATCATCCGCAAAGGGTGGGGGCAACCTGCGGTGTTCAACGCCGACACCATCGTGGAGGAACTCCTCCGCCAGGGCAAGGGCCTCGAGGATGCCCGCAGCGGCGGCACCAGCGGCTGCGTGGAGACCGGCGCGTTCGGCAAGGAGAGCTACATTTTGACCGGGTACTTCAACCTCCCCAAGGTGCTAGAGATCACGCTACACAACGGCGTGGATCCGCGCACGGGGACGCGCCTCGGGCTGGAAACCGGAGACCCAGCGACGTTCTTTGGATTTCCCGAATTGATGGAGGCGTTTCGGCGCCAGGTGGCGCATTTCGTCGACATAAAGATGCGCGGCAACAACGTGATCGAGCGGATCTACGCGGACTACATGCCCGCGCCGTTCCTTTCGATGCTGATCGACGATTGCATCGCGAAGGGCGGCGATTATAACAACGGCGGTGCGCGGTACAACACCAACTACATCCAGGGCGTCGGGATCGGCACGGTAACCGACAGTCTGGCGGCCATTCGCTATCACGTCTTCGACCGCCGGACGATGACCATGGCTGAACTGCGTGAGATGTTGGCGTGCGACTTCGTCGGCCACGAACGGCTTCGCCACCTCCTCCTGGACCGGACGCCGAAATACGGGAACGACGACGAGTATGCCGACGCAGTCGTGCGAGACGTCTTCAAGATCTACTACGGCGCGGTCGATGGCCGCAGGAACACCAAGGGAGGGTACTACCGGATCAACCTTCTGCCGACCACGGCCCACGTGTACTTCGGGTCCAGGACGGGGGCGACACCCGACGGACGCGTGGGGGGAACGCCGCTCTCCGAGGGAATCTCGCCCGTTCAAGGCGCGGACCGCAAGGGGCCGACTGCGGTGCTCCGGTCGGCGGCGAAGATAGACCATGTCCGCACGGGCGGCGCCCTACTCAACCAGAAGTTCACGCCGCAACTCCTCGAGGACGAGAAGGGCATCGCCAATCTCGCCCACCTGATCCGATCCTATTTTGCGCTGGGTGGCCACCACATCCAGTTCAACGTGGTGACCGCCGACACACTGAGGAAGGCCCAGGCACACCCGGAGGAGTATCGCGACCTGATCGTGCGCGTGGCGGGATACAGCGATTACTTCTGCGACCTCACCCGCACGTTGCAGGACGAGATCATCGCGCGTACCGAACACCAGGCCTTTTCCTGAACCGGCCGCGCCTGCATCAGGCGTGCGCGCCCCACGGTGGCGGGCGCGTTGCCGACCGCGGTCGTTCTTTGGCAACGGCCGCCACTGCCGAGGCGCTCGCCGCCGGGGCACTGCGACAATCGGGGCGTGATCACGCTGGGCGCCTCGCCCCTCCCCGGCGCTTCGTAGACGTCGTGATCCGCTTGGACGGATGCGCGCGCGTGAGCAGCCTCCGGGGGCCGCACCTCTCCATCCCGGATCTCAAGCCTTTTCCCCGCCCCGAGTCACACGGCGTCCTTCGCTTTCGTCCGCTTCCCGCGCGCGCTTGCCCGTGTCGTGCTCGGAACAGGGCTCGTCTCGAGGGACGAGTGCGGGCACAGACGCCCGGCCGCCTGCTTGGGAGGCCGCCGTCCACTCGGCCGGCGGCGTGGCGGCCCGGTTGACGATCAGCCGGAACACATCCGGGCGCGCGTAGTGTCCGGTGACGTCGAAGTCGTACTTGCCCTCGACGACGCGCCGCAGCTCCAGGTCGGCCGTGAGGATACCTTCGGCGTCGAAGAGCGGCCCCGCGAGATATTCGCCCAGGGGACCGACGATGGCGCTTCCGCCGCGAGAGAGGACCTCGGGCGCGTCGCGTAGCTCATCCAGGATCTCAAGGTCTCGAGGATACGCGGCCTTGGTCACGTACTGACAGCACGACAGAACGAAACACCGGCCTTCGCACGCGATGTGACGGATCGTAGCCTGCCAGCTATCCCGGGAATCGGCGGTCGGCGCCACGTACAACTCCACGCCCTGCGCGTACATCGCCATGCGGGCAAGCGGCATATAGTTCTCCCAACAGATGAGACCGCCCAGCCGGCCGAATTCGGTCGAGAGCACGGTAAGCGTGCTGCCGTCTCCCTCTCCCCAGACCACGCGCTCGGCCGCAGTCGGCTTCAGCTTCCGGTGCCGGCCCAGGATCCGCCCGTCCGGCCCCACGTACAAGACTGTGCAGTACAGAGCCCCTGAGCCATATTCGGTCTCCCGTTCGATGATGCCCAGGGCCACGTAGGCCCCGGCGGCCCGCGCAGCGGCGCAGATTGCGTCGGTGCTCGCGCTGGGAACCCCGACGGCATTGGCCCAGTAGCGTGCCCAGGTGCGACGGCCCGCCGGCGTGCGGCTGCCCAGTTTTGTGCCGAGGGAGAGACCCCACAGGTAGGCGGGCACGTACGCCTCGGGGAACACGATGAGCCTTGCCCCGCGGGAGCCCGCGGCGCCGATCAAGTCGCAGGCCTTCTCCACCGTTGCCTCGCGATCCAGCACCACAGGGGCCGCCTGCACCACCGCGGCGCGTACGATCGAAAACACGTCGCCCATTGATGATCCCTCCTCCAGTCCCGCGGATTCCCGCGGTACCACCTTTCAATGGCGAGCGGGAGGGATTTCCCTCCCGCTCCCGCCCGCCGGTCTGTCGCTCGACGCGTCCCCAAGCCCCTATCGCGGCGCGGGAGTCACCTCTCGTTCACGCTCTCTCACCCAGGCGTACGCCGGGTCGTCGCTCCACGCGCCGTAGCGCGACTCATCGCCCGCCATCGCCCACAAATAGAATAAGTCGTACCCCGCCGCCGCCACCACGGGATGGTATCCGCGAGGGATAAGGAGGAGATCTCCGCTCTCCACCCGGTAGATCTCGTCGATCGGATGGGGATCCCCAGGTGCGGTGTAGAGCATTTGCAGCGCGAATCCTCCGGCCGGACGCGTCAGATAGAAATACACCTCCTCCATCGGCAACTCGCCGGACGCCGAGCGCACATCGTGCTTATGCGGCGGGTAGCTCGACCAGTTCCCCGGCGGGTTGATCGTCTCTCCAACCATGAGGCGCTGCGCGCCCCGGGTCGCGTCGATCACGTTGTAGACGGCCCGCGCCCAATTGGACGCCCCGACGTTGCGGCGCGCGACGTCACCCGGCCCGACCACGGCTACCGGTGCTCCGGATCCGCTGGGTGCGGACACCAGCGCGGCAAAGCATCCGGCCTGCCCGGCCACGAGGCGGGCGGACGTACGAGGGGGAAGGTAGACCGCCGATGGCGGATCGGTAAACACATCGCGGCGTGGCCCTATGCGGACTGGTTCCTGGCGGCCGTCCACGGTGATCATACCGGCGCCGGAGAGGAGGTACACAACCGCCTCCCGGTTACCGGTGGCCAACGGCTCCGCGGCACCCGGCGTCAACTCGATGACCCCGAACTCGAGGTGATGCAAGTCTCCCGTCCCTGGGGCGACGATCCGGGTGTATGACGACGTGCGTGGTGCCGACTTCACGAGGTACGACATTCAGACCCCCTGTTCCCGGGGATTGCGTCGCGACGTCGGCGGCCCGACCCGCGCATCCCCAGATTTCGATCAACCGGCTGAGACGGATCGATGTACCGATCCCGATGCGGCTTCTCCGATCCCCGGCACACCGCGCCAATCCGCCGGCGGCGCGCGGTACCGACAATCGACCCGACGTACTTCCTACGTTAGTGTAATCCCGCGTGAACGTTCACGGCAACGTTGACACGACAGAACAAACGCACACAAAGGAACATCCTCGCGCCCAAGCGCCACTACGAGGACCGTTTGACGGTCGAGCACGACCGGCAAGGCATGGTGGGAATCGATCGGGTCGGCGGTCTGTCCAGGTTGCTGATGACCGTGGAGCAGGAGCACGTCTCTCGTCCAAGTCATCCTTGATCGTATGCCCGCCGCAAACCCTGGATATCAATCTTATCCATTTGCAGCATTGCGTTCATGACTCTTTGCGATTTCTCGGGGTCCGTGTCCTGCAGCATCGCGCCCAGGGCAGTGGGAACGATCTGCCAGGACATCCCGAACTTGTCCCTCAGCCAACCGCAGCGGCTTGTTCCCCCGCCCTCGGAAAGCTTTTCCCACAACTCGTCTATCTCTGCCTGCGTCTCACAGTTCACGAGAAACGATACGGCCTCCGTGAACCTGAACTGCGGACCACCATTCAGCGCCATGAACTTCTGCCCCTCGAGTTCGAAGGTCACCACCATCGCAGTTCCCTTCGGTCCTGGCCCCGCGTCCCCGTAATGACTTACGCCCAGTATCCTGGAGTTCTTGAAAATCGAGGTATACAGACGCGCCGCCTCTTCGGCGTTCTGATCGAACCACAGAAATGGAGTGATCTTCTGCATACGGATCCCCTCCCCGCATAGTCGGCACGCGAGACCGCAGCGTCCCCCGTAGAGAATTGAGCATTAAGCATACGCCGGCACCGGTGCGGCCCCCTTCTCGGGGCGCTTCTTTGGTCTTTGTACGGGAAATACAATTCGCGCCCGATGGCATAGCCTGGTGGGCGCGAGTACGCTAGTGGCCTGTGAGCACAACAACGACGAAGGGGATTTGGTGCAGCGATGGCACTTACCGCTAGGCAGGGGGGCGGAGTCATGAACAGCGTGGGCGTCCACGCGATGCGTGAGAGTTACGGCCACGGCGCATCTCTCGGCGAACTTTCCGGCGTTGCTCCAGTTCGGCGCTGCCCAACTTGTGGGGCCATCATGATCGACCGGGTCGAGGGAGCATTCTTTGCCGAACCAGCCGGCGTCCTCATCCGGTACCGATGCCTCAAAGGGCACGTCGAGGGAGCGATCATTCCTTTCAGCCTCGGGGCCGCGAGTCGTCGCTGAACGTCTGTCACATCCCCGGACCGAGGCTTCGAAGAACCTGCGACGCCGCACGCGGCCGAGGGCTCCAATGAGGTGCGGCGTCCGGCGCGGCGCCTGAACCCGTCCGTGCCAGATGGCGAGCGACGGCACTGCGATTTGGAATCCCCGTTCAAACATGCCTCACTATCCGCTCACGCGGGGCCGAGGATGCAGGGAACACGCCGCGAATACGCTCCGAGCGGGTTCCCTTGGCTTTCGACCGGCCGCGGGACCCGTAATACAGCGGTCCTCGGGGGAAGACATGGAGCCTTTCCGGTATCACGCGTTTATTTGCGATCACAGAAGGCCGGACGGAATCCCCTGCTGCGCCGCACGGGGCTCGTCGGCCACCATTGATGCTTTGCGGAAGGAAGTCGCTGCGCGAGGGCTCAGCGATGAAGTTCAGATCACCCCGTGTGGTTCGCTGGGCCTGTGCGAGCGCGGGCCCAATATCGTCGTGTACCCTCAAGGCATCTGGTACTCGGGCGTGAGGGCCGAAGACATTCCGGAACTCGTCGAGTCACATTTCATCCAAGGCCGAACGGTCGAACGCTTGGTCCATCACGATGTGGCCGCACTGCGCGCTGAGATCGGCTCAACGCGCGCGAGGATGCTGGCGGCGCAGCATGCCAGGGACGCGGCGGGCGTGCTTCCCGACGACTTGAATCGAACACTCCGTGGTTTCATGGAAAGCCGAGCGTTGCTTACGGCTCTGGAGCTGGACATGTTCAGCGCGGTGGGCGCTGGATCGAGCGCGGACGAGGTGGCGCGAAAGACCTCCACCCACCCACGCGCC
Organism: bacterium; assembly: GCA_035622635.1. GTDB lineage: Bacteria > Sysuimicrobiota > Sysuimicrobiia > Sysuimicrobiales > Segetimicrobiaceae > JAJPIA01. Next base: position 79,289 of record DASPUZ010000178.1, read on the forward strand.
ACCGAGATGCTGCTCAACGCGCTGGCGGCGATGGGCATGCTCGTCAAGCAGCAGGGAGTGTTCCGTAATACCCCTGCGACCGCACGCCACTTCGCGGAGAGCTCGCCGGACAACGCCCGCTTTGGGTTGCTGCACGTCGCGAACCTCTGGCACCGCTGGTCTACGCTCACAGACTGCGTCCGCGCCGGTACCACCGTCAGCCGCCAACATGAGGCCAAACGCAGCGGCGATTCGACCGGCGCCTTCATCGCCGCCATGCACCGCAACGCCGTGGAGCGCGCACCGCTGGTCGTGCGGACCGTCGGAGCGGAGCCCGTCGGGCGGTTGCTGGATGTGGGGGGCGGTTCGGCGGCGTACTCCATCGCCTTCGCGAACGCGAGTGAACACCTGCATGCGACCGTGCTGGACCTGCCCGATGTGCTCCCGATCGCTCAACGTCACATCGACGAGGCAGGCCTCGCGGCGCGCATTGAGACACGCGCCGGGGATCTGCGACGGGACCGGTTCGGCACCGGGTTCGACTTGGTCCTGGTGTCGGCTATTTGCCACATGCTGAGCCCGGCGGAGAACCGGGACTTGCTGCGAAGGTGTTTTGAGGCGCTGGCATCCCAGGGCCGTCTGGTGATCCAGGACTTCGTCTTGGAAGCCGACAAGACCGCCCCCAAACATGGCGCGCTCTTTGCCCTGAACATGCTGGTCGGCACACCGGCGGGTAGTACCTACAGCGCGGACGAGTATGCAGCCTGGATGCACGAGGTTGGATTCCGGGAGGTCCGACAAGTCCGCCTGCCGGGACCCACGAGCCTCATGATGGGTGCGAAGGCCTAAGTCCGGTGCGGGCGAGCGTTCTTGGGGGATGCGATCGCTGATCCCCGCATCCGATACCGATACTGCTCGTCAAAGCGGGCGCAAGCGGTTGGCGGATGACCGCACGCGGCGTGCCCGGTGCGAGTCGACGGAGACGCCGCAGGAGCGCGACCCTTCACACGTTTCGATCGTAATTCTCCTGGAGCCTTAGACGACTTTCGGAACCCCGCTCTTTTGGGGCACAATCACGGTCGCCGGTCCCTCGGGGATAACGATAACGCCCGCATCGACGCCGTGGTGAGCGTATGCACCTGCAAGAGCAGTCTCGACATCGGGAGCCCACTCCATGTGCATCTCGCGGATGTCGTGCGCGTCAAGGTTCGGACTCACGACAACGACGCGGTGACGCTCCAAGATTCTGGCCAGAATCTGTACCTGCCAGCCGTCGCGCGGTGGTACCACGCCCTGACGTATCGCCTGGAGGATTCCGGACGGTCCGATTTTCATGCTGGCCAGCCTGCAGAAATCCTGATGTCCGATGCCGTCGACGCATTCGGCTATCAGAACAATTGTGGCTCCTGTGACGGCCGCATCAGCGGCAACGGCCAGCCCCTTGATACACTGGTAAAGATCGCGGTCCAAAGGATAGCCGGAGTTGGAAACCAGGACGATCTCGGCGGGCTCCACCTCACAACGAGCAAGGTCCTGCAGGCGTGCGACGCCCGCACGGTGGGCCGCCCCGGGCTCCCCGGCCACGGCCGCCGCCGGCGCTCCCGACGCCGCAACGATAATGTTCAGAATGAATTTGAGACCAGCGCGTCGCGCCGCCTCCACCATCTCTTCATGGACGGGATTCCCATCCATGACCCCGTTGCGTGCCCGCGGATGATCGATGAACTCGGGGCGGTGGTTACGGAAGATGGACTCCGCCCCGGCGACAGCCGGCAGAATACTCTTGCGCCCGCCCGAGTACCCGGCAAACAGATGCGGTTCGATCAGGCCCTCCGCAACAACCAGATCCGCCTCGACCAGAAGGCGATTGACGAGCAGCCGACTGCCCGTCGAGAGTTCGCCGAGATCTGCCAACGACTCCGCTCGTGTGGCGTCGTGGATCGCCAAGTGGCAGGTTGAGAGTACGTCGCCTCCGAGCTGTTCCTCCAGTTCTCTCGCGGACGGAGCCCGGTGAAGGCCGGTGCCGATCAGCAGCGTGATCCGCAGATCCGGCCGGTACCGCCTAGCCTCCGCAAACAACACCGGCAGCGTGACGCGGCTCGGCACGGCGCGGGTGTGGTCGCTCGTGATGACGACGAGATGCGACATGCCACGCGCCAGATCGGCAAGACGGGGACTTGCAATCGGCGCCTCCAGCGCTCGAACCACGAGGGCCGTCCCGTCTTCGGCGATCCTGGGCCAGGGTCGGGGACTCGCTACGACTGCGTGGCTCGGCACTGTAACATCGATGTGCCCACGCCCGAAGGGGATCGAAACTTGGGCGCCCCGCCGCATCATGGTCACCGACGGCTGCAGAGAAAGAACGGCAGAGGGGCCGGGAAGTTCATGGGAAACGTACCCGCTGAAGCAACCACCGGCTCAGACCACCGGGGGGGCACGCCCGTCTGTTCGGCAATCAACCTCGCGTACCCGTACGGATCGCTCATGCACGCCTCACGTCTTCGTTGTCGCATAGACGGCTGGGGTTCCTCAAAGATACGATGAACCTGGTAGCGAAGCCAAAACGAACAGCGCTCGGGCTGCAGGCTCGGAACATACCGGGCGTGTGTCGAGTCGGGCACGCTGAGCCCCTCCGCATCACACGGACGGTGACGAGACGCCACCGCCGATCACCCTGAGCGCCGGCCGCTATCACCTCTGCAACCGTTGCGCGCGTCATCGCCGTGACAACGATCGGGACCTTCGCCGAAACCCAACACTCCTCCTCGTCGGAACCACCACCATTCAGGCGAACGTCGCCCCTGAACGTGAGACGCACACCGTGTACCCGCTTCTGAGCGCAACCCTCGCTGCGATACCCGTAGGGGGGTATGGGGCAGTATGGTCTCAACGACGCCGGGCTGGAGCCGGCGCAAAGTGTGGCGGAGGTCTTCGGCCACCGTCTCACGCCTCCTCCGCCAGCGCATCGCAGCTCTGTAGATCGGAGATCGGAACAGGACAAAAGTGAACGCCCGTCCCCCGGTGGACCACGCCAGACCGCGCCACGATGCGCCGGGCCACGCGCGGTGCGAGCGATCCCGCCCTCGCGCAGCGTTCGAGCGCGGAGACGCGAACACCACGCACGGTGAGCGTTGAAGCCCTAGCGTTCCTCCCGTATACTTTCGTCAAACGTCGAGAGAGCCGTGCGCGCCGTGTATTACTGTACGTACCGCAGTGTGGTTCCCTCTCACGTCGACGTCCCGGACGAAGCCCTTGTCAAGTGCGCGCAACAGGACGAAGGAGCGGCCTGGGAGACGCTTGTCGGCCGCTTCAGCGGCTTGGTGCGATCCCAGGCGGCAGTTTTCTTCTTCCCCGGCGGCGATCCAGAAGACGTGGTCCAGGAAGGCATGATCGGCCTGTGCAAGGCGGTTCGGGACTATCGTGCCGACCGGCAGGTCCCGTTCGCGCTGTTCGCCAGGGTGTGCATCCGCCGGCAGATCATGACGGCGGTGAAGGGTGCGCTGCGCGGCAAGCATCGGCCGCTGAACACGGCGCGGTCACTGGACGAAATGCTCGGCCCGGACGAGCCCGCCCGGCGGACGCTCCTCAGCGTCATTCCCTTAGTGGCGGATGGGCCAGACGCGGTGGCCTTGCGGCAACTCGAGGACGGGGCGCTCGAGATGTGGATGCGCAAAACGCTGAGCCCCCTGGAACGGGCCGCCGCTCGCGGTTACCTCGAGGGACACTCGTACGATGCGATCGCGCGGACTGTGGGGTGCAGCATCAAGGCTGTGGACAATGCCCTGCAGCGCGCCAGATGCAAGCTGGGACGGACCGGGCCTTCCCGCTCTGTCGACTCGCAGAGCGCCGCCCGTAGATCGCAACTCGGGTCCACGCCCAATCTCCACGCATGCCGTGGGGCTATAGATTCACGTAGTGGTCTCGACCTGCGCCGGCATGTGACCCGTGCAGGCCTTGGCGGCGGGAGCCCGACGCGTGCATCCCGTCGGAACGGGTACGGCCTTGCGGGTGAGGCGGTCGCAAGGTGACCCCGCTTCGCCTGGGACCCAGGTCTTGTATTCGACGAACTGGTGCAGCGGGGGCCAAAACAGGGTGGAAATCCTGGCGCACTCCCGCTGGGGAGCACGACCGTGCGGATGTTCGGCAGGCCGGCAGGCTCAACCGAACTCTGGGTCAGCAAGTCGAGCGTGATTGCATTGCGCGGGGCATCTTCTCTTCCGCGTTCGATCTCAAGCGAAAGCCCCTGGCATATATCGAGCGGTACATGAGGGAGGGTCCCGTGGACTACAACGATCCAAAGCGGCGAATCCGTGTCCCGTCAGTGACCTCACTCCACCGGAACCCGGGCGTGCCAAATCGGATCTCCTAAGACGATCACGCGTTGGCCCGCAAACGCCTGATCGTAGCGTGATGTATGGCCCTGAAGAGTGAAGTCTATCGGTCAGCCAAGACCATGCTGGTGGTGCGTAAGCAACACGAGCTGCAGAGGACAACCAGGATTCAACTTGCGGCAACGACGTGGGTTCAGCCTCCCGCGGGCGCCATCCAACGGCCAGCCATACGCGCTACAGGAACGGAGGGGACGATTAGTCCACAGCGAACACTCGCTTCAACTTGACTTGGATCATCGGTGGAAATTTGGGCTGGGGTTGGCACAAGAGAACAAGATCGCTCGTATCGGGGGGGAGCATCGATGTCGCTCAAAGATCTGGCGCGCCAACTCGCCGATTTGACGTGGACGCTGGAGCAGCAGACCCGGAAGGTCGCGGATGCCGAGATCTTGGGCTATGTGCGAGACGCCGTAACCGTCGAGGTCGAGTACCGGCGCCAAATGCGCGACCTCGAGCACCGGCTCACCGATATTCTGGATAACACTAACCCGGCCGCGCTTCTTGCATCCGCGTTTGCCGGTCGGTCATGTGCCTCGGCGACCCGGACAATGTCGCTCAACCGCGGGCGCCACCGACTCCCGCCGGCTCCTCCCGTCTTTTGTGTTCGTCGATGCCGTCCTTCCGGACACGGGGCCGCTGCCGTGTCACTGTGCTATCACAGAGAAGCATGGCCCGGCCCGGCCCCTCTCGCAGCCTGAACGGGGCCGGACGCGGAATACGGCTTGTGCCGGCCGAGCCCCGCGATGTCGTGCGACGCGAGGTCGCAACCTTCCAACAGCATCGCGAGCTCGGACAGCGTGTAGCGGCTCAGACCCTCATGCACCTGCTCGGGCCCGGGCGGCGGCGACGGTCGAAAACGATTATCCGACACTTTTAGGCTCGCCGATCCACGAAAGCGAACCGGTCGGCCTCGACCGAGCAGCCTCATGTCCGCAACCGGGTTCCGCAGCTCGGGACCATGCTCGCCCACAGGGTCGCTGGAGGTCCTGCAAAGAGGCAGGAACCGCCCCGGGAACAGGTCCCAACAAGTGCGCTGGAGACCGCGGACGATCGAGCCGGACCCACTCCTCTACGGCGAAAAATCCATCGCTAGCGAGCGCCTTACCGTTCCGCATCAGGAACTGGCGCACTGAGAGTTCGTCCTAGAGCCGCTTCTCCAACTGAATCTCCACCCGCGGCTACCGGATGGCCGCTCCGCGCGGGCACTGCTCGAGCAGCTCGTTGAGGACCAGGTCGTTCGCGTGGTGGCCTATTGAGGGGGTGTTAGATTCCCCACCCCTGCACCCCGATGACTTGCCCGGTGATCCCCTTGGATGCATTCGAGGCCAGGAAGACGGCCAACGAGGCGATGTCCTCACGGCGGGTCCAACGGCCGAGATCTTTCGGCTTCATCATCTCCACGTTGGACTTGGTGTCGACCAGCCCTGGGGCGATGGCATTGACGCGGATGCCGGCGTCGCGGCCTTCCAGAGCAAGCGTTCGGGTCAGAGCCTCCACCCCGGCCTTTGCGCAATTGTAGGCCACCATGTTCGCCTGGGGCAACCCAGCGCGGGCGAAGTTGATGATCACGCCCCCGCCGCCGGCCTGCATCTTGGGGAACACCTGCCGCGAACAGAGGAAGGCCGTCTTGAGGTTGATGCCGAGCTCGTAATCCCAGTCCGCCACCGTGTGCTGAGTGGCGGGCTTGTAGCGCGTCAGGCCGCCGGCGAGGTTAACGAGCACATCAATCTTGCCGTAATGCCCCGCAGCCTGCTCCACCATGGCTTGGACCTGCGTCTCGTCCGTCAGGTCGGCCGGCACGGCCAGCGTTCGTCCTCCAGCCGCTTCTGCCTCTTTGGCGCGCGCCTCGACGTTCTCGCGGCTGCGTGCCACTATCACTAACGAGGCCCCTTGCGCCGCGAACGCCTGCAGTATCGCCTGCCCTACCTGCCCCTCGTGACTGGCCCCTGTGACAATAGCAACTTTGTCTGCGAGTAACCCGCTCACGACACACCTCCCTTGCCCCGTTCTCGTTGATCACCGCACATCTCTAGCCTTTGCCAGGCGACAACGAGTTCCTTCTATCGGGCGGTCACCCGATTTACTCGCAGCCGGTGGTCGTGGTATCTTATCCCTGATGCTGCGTATCGTCGGTGGTCGCGTCTACGATCCAGCTAACGATGTCCACGGCGAGATTCGTGATATTTGTATCGCCAACGGACGGATCGTGTCCAGCGTCGAGGGCGGCCAGGTTATCGATGCCCGCGGCCGCATCGTGTTCCCGGGCGGGGTCGACGTCCACACCCACATCGCGGGCGGGAAAGTGAACTTCGCCCGCAAGATGCATCCCGAAGACCACCGCCGGTCGCCACCTTACGCCCGCACCAAGGACTTCCGGTCCGGGGTTGGGACAGTCCTGCCGTCGACGTTCACCACGGGCTATCTCTACGCAGGACTCGGCTATACCTCGGTCATCGAGGCCGCCACCCCACCGCTGATGGCCCGGCATAGTCACGAGGAACTGCACGACACCCCCATGGTCGACAAAGGCTTCTACGTGCTGCTCGGCAACAACGAGACCATGATAAACCTGCTGAGTGTGGGCGAGGAGGCTCGCGCCCGCGATTTCGTCGCCTGGCTGGTGGGGCTCACGAAGGCCTTAAGCGTCAAGATCGTGAACCCGGGCGGGGTCGTGGCCTGGAAGTTCGGCGGCGACGCCAAGGGGTTTGCCGAGCCGCTTCCGCCGGCGGGAGTCTCCCCTCGCCAGATCGTGACGTTCCTGGCGCGGACGGTCGACGAGCTGGGCCTGCCCCATCCAGTACACATTCACTGTAACCAACTGGGCCGACCGGGGAATTACCTTACCACGCTGGAAACGATGCGAGCCCTGGAGGGATGCCGCGCGCACATGGCCCACGTGCAGTTCCATTCCTACGGCGGGGAGGACTGGGGTCATATGTCGTCCCAGGCCGCGGCGGTGGCCGAGTACCTGAACACGCACCCAAACCTGACGGCGGACTCCGGCAACGTCCTGTTTGGCCCGGCGGTGACCATCACGGGAGACGGCCCCTGGGAGCATCTTCTGTACCAGGTGACGGGCCACAAGTGGAGCAACCTGGATCAGGAGAACGAGGAAGGCTGCGGAATCATCCCCTACGTTTACCGCGAGAAGAACCTCGTGAACGCCGTCCAGTGGGCCGTGGGATTGGAGATCCTGCTGCTCGTTCGCAACCCGTGGCAGATTTTCCTCAGCACCGATCATCCGAATGGCGGCATGTTCACCCGGTACCCGCATCTCATCCGCCTGCTCATGGACGCCAACGCCCGACGCGACTACCTGCGGCGGCTGCCCCCCAGGGTGCTGAAGCGTACCGTACTCGCCGAGCTTGACCGCGAGTACACCCTGTCCGAGATCGCCATCGTCACGCGGGCCGGTCCGGCACGGGTGCTCGGCCTCACGCACAAGGGACACCTGGGAGTCGGGGCCGATGCCGATGTAACGATCTACAACGATGAGTCCGATATCGAGCGCATGTTCGCGAACCCGCGCTATGTAATCAAGGGCGGGGAAATCGTGGTGGAGGACGGGGAACTTCGCCGCCAGGTCTGGGGTGCAACGTTCACGGCACAGCCTGCCTTCGATCAAGCCATCGAGGCATACCTGCGGCGAGTCTTCGAAGAATCCTACACGATCGCGTTCGACCACTATTCCATCACCTCGGACGTGATCTCCGACCTGCGGGTCATCCCATGCAGATCGCCGGCGTAGAAATCGAGGATACCTTCGCCGAGGCGTTCCCCATGTGGGGGATCCGGACGATCATCACAGCCGAATCGACGGCATGGGCGCTCCACGCGGCACACAGCCTGGCCGGCTTCGCCACGTCCGTCATCGCCTGCGGCTGTGAGGCGAGCATTGAGGGCCGCTGGCCCGACACGCCGGACGGACGGCCGGGCGTGAGTGTGCTGTTGTTCGGGCCCACGCGGAAGTCTCTGGACAACTTGGCGATCCGGATCGGGCAAACGGTCATGACCTGCCCGACTACCGCATGCTTCAATGGCCTTGACAGCGACGACCACGTGCGGATTGGCGGGGTGCTGAAGTACTTTGGCGACGGCCACCAGCGCAGCAAGCGGCTGGACGGACGGCGTTTCTGGCGCATCCCCGTCATGGACGGCGAGTTCGTGGTCGAAGACCGCTTCGGCGTGGTCCAAGGGGTGGGCGGCGGTAACTTCTTGATCCTGGGTGAAAGCCAGGCAATCACCTTGCGCGCCGCGACCCGCGCCGTGCGGGTAACACGGAAGATACCCGGTGTGGCTCTTCCGTTTCCAGGCGGCATCGCCCGCAGCGGCAGCAAGGTGGGATCCCGGTACCGGGCCCTGCGTGCCTCCACCAACGACCCCTACTGCCCCACCTTGCGCTCCCGGGTGACCAGCCGGCTCGCCGATGGAGTGAACGCCGTATACGAGATCATCATCGACGCGATCGACGAAGGAACTATCCGCGAGGCCATGCATCGCGGCATCCTGGCGGCCTGCCTGCCGGGCATCCGCGAAATCTCGGCCTCCAACTTCGGCGGCACGCTCGGTCCCTACCGCTTTTCGCTGCACGAGATTCTCAAGGAAGGATGACCGACCGCATCAAGCTCCAGGGCATGACGTTCTACGCATTCCACGGCGTGGGCGAGGATGAACGGCGAAAAGGACAGGTGTTCAGCATCGACGTGGAAGTGCGAGGCGACTTCGCCCGGGCCGGCCGCAGCGACCGCCTGGAGGACACGGTGGATTACAGCCAGCTCTTCCGCGAGATCCAGGCCGTGGTGGAGGGTCCACCCCACAACCTGCTGGAATCCCTCGCCGAGGAGGTTGCCTCCCGGCTCCTGTCCCGTGACAACGTAACGGAGGTACAAGTCGAGGTCCGCAAGCCACACGTGCACATGCGGAACGCCGTGCTGGAGTATGCGGGCGTTCGCATCGAACGCACACGCTCGGGCCAGTCGTCCGGTGGGATCGACGACGAACGAGGGCGTACGGACTCGCGATCTATAGATCGTTCCCGCTGATGCCTGGCCAGTTCGACGTCATCCCTGTCTTGGATTTGCGCGACGGGCAGGCGGTGTGGGCCCGGGGCGGGCGGCGGCAGGAGTACCAGCCGCTGCGCTCGATCGCCGTGGGCGGGCCGGATCCTGCCGACATCGTGTCCACCATCCGCCGACGATTCGGCCTGACGCGGTTCTACATCGCCGATCTGGACGCCATCGAGCACAGCGGGTCGAACCTGCCTATGATTGCCAAGCTGATCCGGGAGTTCGATGTAGCCCTGATGGTCGACGCCGGCACCCCTGATCCCGGCGCGGTCTGCCAGGTACTGAAGGCCGGCGTTGCGCAGGCGATTGTCGGATCGGAGACACTGGAGAATCTGGAGGTCCTGGAGACGATGTTGGCGTCGTGGTCCTCTTCCCGCCTGATCTTCAGCCTCGACACCCGCGGCGGCCGTGTGCTCTCCCGGTGCGACGCTCTGCGGGATGCTTCTCCCACGGAGGCCGCCGGTCGCGTGGCGACGCTCGGCGTCTCGACCCTCATCGCTCTGGAGCTTCAGCGCGTGGGCACGGGCTCGGGCCCCGATCTGGCCATCCTTCGCGACGTGAGGACCGCGGCCCCAGGGGCCGCGCTCATTGCCGGAGGCGGTGTGCGCGGGCTGAACGACCTCTCCGCGCTCGACGATCTGGGGTGCGCGGGCGCGCTGGTGGGTACGGCCATCACCACGGGCGCTCTGACCCCGGAAGCCCTGGATACGTGGAGAGCCGCGCGTGCCTGACTCGGCCGGCTCCCGCAGGCCAAAAGACGAGGACTTTATCGAGACCCAAGAGGGCCTGCTGTTCCGGGTGCTGGGATACCTGCACCCGCCGGACGGCTACACCGCCTACCTCCACTACGACTACGACCGCGCGGAGCCCGCGGGGACCCGGTCGAAGGCGGGATATCGCAAGATCCCGCACCGGTTCAACGCAGCGGGCATCGCGGGCACGATTCGGTATCTGGAGAACCATCACCCCCACTACGTCGTCGACGATCCGGTCCAGGGTGTGCGACTCTCGGTGGTGCCCCGGCGCCGCGTGCGTCGGTATCTTCTGCCGGAGGCCCGACTGGCGGCGGTATCGGACCGGCCCCGCGACCCGCTGGAAACGCTGGTTCAGGAACTGGCAGCATCCTTGGCGGCAGCCTCCGGCGTTCCGCTCTCGGCGCTCGGTGTAACGGGCTCGGTCCTGGCCAGCATCCACGACCCGCAGACATCGGATATCGACTTAGTCTCTTATGGTCGCGAGCCCGCCCGGCGGCTCAAGCAAGCGCTCCTGCGCCAAGCACCGGCCGGCGTGCAGCCCGTGGAGGACGAGCGGCTGCGCCACTGGGTGTGGGAATTTGTCCACGACTTCCCGCTCACTCGGGCCGAGGCTCACTACCTGGTGGACCGGCGGTGGAACTGTGGCCGCTTCGGCGGACGGTTCTTCTCCCTGTGGGCGGCGCGCACCGACGAGGAAATCACCGAGATCTACGGGGAGCGCTCGTACCGATCGCTGGGGCCCGCCCGCGTGCGGGCAGTGGTAGTCGATATCGGCGACGCAATCTTCCTGCCCGCGACCTACGGCGTCCACCCGCTGGCGGTCACCAGCGGACCGGACGTCCACATCACGCAGATCGTGACGTACGACATGCGCTTCGTGGACGCGTTCGAGAGCGGCATGACCATTGAGGCCATGGGACGAGTAGAAACCACCAGCGATGGAATCTACCGACTGGTTATAGGGTCGGAGGCCTTAGCGGGTCGGGACTATTTCCGCCCCCTGGGGTGACGTGACGCTTCCGACTGCCCCCTCGGCACGCTGCCTGTGCGGTACGGTTCCCCATTGAGCGCGTAGGGACTGCTTTCCGTGTCCCCCGGTCCGCGCTAACTCAAGAAGCCACGGTCAGATCAGCACGATCGCAGTGAGCAGCACGCTATGCCGTCCGCCAGGGGACTCATCCCACCGTCGACGGCACTTGGGCATCGACGGCCCGGCGGATGTCCGCCAGCACCGATTCGTCTGAGGGATACGGCGACGCCAGGACGGGACGCACCGGCAGCGGTACTTCGTCCATCCGGTAAATGGTGCCGCTGGTCCCAATCCCTGTCGGCGCGGTGGTAACGTGCACCCGCGCGACGGTGCTCGTGGTCGAGTACCGGCAGTCCAGCACGATGGTGGGCACGCGCCGCAAATGGTCGGCCGCAGGACCCGGCATCGTCGCCGCGGGATCGGCGCCGAGTACCAGCACCGCGTCCACTTCACCCCGGGCCAGCAGGTCGCAGGCCGTGAACTCTCCGGGATTGTATCGCGGGTAGCCGCGGCTGAAGTCGACGCCGAACGGATACCCGGTGGTCCACGTCACCACCGAATCGGCACCGGTGACATTGCCGTGGCCGCGCATCGGCATGGCCACGAACTTGGTGAAGGCGTTGAGTTCAGCAGCCAGGGTCAGGATGGCGCTGCTGTTCATGTACTTGCCCCGGGTCATCGTGACCCCCATGCCGAAAAAGATGACGCCGAACCGGCACCCTTTCATGAGAGCCACCAGTTCCTGCAGTTCTTCCAGCGAGACGCCGGTGGCTTCGAGCCGCTGTGGATCCACCGACCGGCCCTTCACCAAGGCCCGCAGGGAGGTCAGTATTTCGAAGTCCTTTTTCGGGCGAACCTGGAGGAAGATGTCAGCGTCCCCCACGCTCAGTGTCGGACGCACGTCAACCAGCACCATCGTCCGGTCCGTGCGGCCGTTGGGGATGAATCGTCCCTTGGGCCTCAGGGAATAGCGGCGAAAGTGCCACGGGTGACACTCCGCGGGGTTCGCCCCCCAGTAAATCACGAGGTCAGCCCGGTTCTTGACCTCACCGAGCGTTGCTGCAACCTTGCCACCCAACTGGGCGGCTATCTCGGTGGGCCCGTGTCATATGGAGCTGTGGCTGTCGATCACCCCCCCGACCCGCTCTGCAAGGGCCACGGCTTCCCGCGCCGCCTCGCACGTGGCGTTGGAGAGCCCAAAGATCAACGGGTAGCGGGCCCTCGCCAAAATGCGAGCCGCCGCCCCCACCGCGTCCCCCAGATCCGCCGGACGGCCATCGATGATCGCGTCAGGCAAGTGGTGCTCCGCTGTGTGGTTCAAGAACCACGCCTCGCCGAGAGCACACGCGTGACGGGCCTCGATGATCCGGTTGGTGTCGGTGACCAGCTCGATGTCATCGCACGTGCACCCGCAGAAGGTGCACACCGCATCCTTCACCACGCCCATGATGCCGTCTCCTTCAACGGTTTCGATCGACTACCGGAGATCCCCACCCGCCGGGGGGGATGGCGCACGGAACGCTCACCCCAACACGCCGCGCCATGATCCCCGGATGCGGTACGGCACCCAGCGACCATCGCCGAGGTCCTGCCAAGCTCCCGTCTCCTCCGGTGGCGGTGCGGAGCGGTCATCCGCCGCGCCCCGGGCTGGTACACGATCACTGCCATCTCGCTTCGGGTCACCCATGACGTGCCTCCTGGAGGAGCGACAAGAACTCGGCTCGCGTCCGGGGATCGGTTCTGAAAATGCCCCGCGTCCCCGATGTGACGATCTTGCTGCCCGGCTTCTTGACCCCGCGCATGGTCATACAAAGGTGCTCCGCTTCCACGACCACTGCAGCGCCGTCGGCGTTGAGTCCCTGCATGAGCATGTCGACCAGCTGCTGTGTCAACCGCTCCTGTAGTTGGGGACGACGGGCGAGCACCTCCACCACACGGGCAATCTTACTGATACCGACGATGCGGTCACTGGGAATATACCCCACATGGACGATACCGTGAAACGGCAGAAAGTGATGTTCACACATGGAATAGAACGGAATGTCCTTCAGGATCACCATCTCGTGCTGCTGCACCGCCTCGAATCCGACCGCCAGCAGTGTCAGAGGGTCCTGATGGATGCCAGAGAAGATCTCGCCAAACATCTCGGCGATCCGCCGCGGGGTATCGACGAGCCCCTCACGCTCGGGATCCTCCCCCATCGCCTCGATGATCTGGCGGACGGCGCGCTGGACGGCGTCCTTGTCATAGGCCAGCCCGGCCACCCCGTCAGCGGAAACCGACGACGCCGGCTTGCTACCCATGGTGGCCATTTTATACCATGCTGGGCAACTTGTCATCCATCCGGTGAGCACCCGATTTCCGGCCGCGCATTTGCCATCCAACCAGGAGGCGGGCCGGTCGGCCCCGTAGAATCGTCGCAACGTGTGGGTGCTGATCTCCGAGTACTTCACGGGCGTGCCGGCGACCGGATGGCTCAGTCCATTGCGGCGCAGAGTTACGCGATCGTGACAGCGGCGTTACACATGTTCCGTGCCCGCGCTTCCCAAACGCCAGCGCTGCATAATGTGCGTATCCATCCGGGCTCGTTCCCAGCCGACGAGCACATCGCGGCAGGCCTAGGACCCAATCGCGGGCGGTTGCGAAAAGAGGTTCGCCCTGCTCGACGCGGGGCGTTGCCCCGACGGGTGCGGCTCACCCGCCAAGTCCGGTTCGGTCTCCCCGCATCGCAGCAGACATTCGCGCGCGCGTGCCGCCACTCACGGCGCGCCGGAGCCCGGTAGCATGGATCGTATCATCACCGGCTGGGACATTGGTGGTGCGCACATCAAGGCGGTCCGCGTGGCCTGCGGCGGAGATGCGCCCCATGTCGAGGCCGGAGTGATCCGGTCGTTCGATCTCTGGAAGGCTCCCGACCGCCTCGCGGACGTGCTGGCGGATGTTGCGGTCGAGGTAGGCACGACCGACACCGTGGCCGTGACCATGACGGCGGAACTGTGTGACTGCTTCCCATCCAAACGCGTCGGGGTCGCACATGTGATTACCGCGTGCACCACTGTCCTGTCGCCCAGCGACTTGCGAGTCCTGGACGTCCGAGGACGGTGGCTGGATCCGGCTCGGGCGATGGAGGTCCCGCTCCGGGTGGCCTCGGCCAATTGGGTCGCGACGGCCCATCTCGTGGCGTCGCGCGTTCCCCACACGGTCTTCGTCGATGTCGGCAGCACCACCACGGACCTCATCCCGATCGAGGGCGGAGAGGTCTGTGCCCGCGGCCTGACCGACCCTGGTCGCCTGGCACGCGGCGAACTTGTCTACACCGGCGCCTCGCGCACCAACGTCAGCGCCGTTGTGGAGGGCGTGCCCGTCCGGGGCCGTTGGTGCCGCGTCTCCGCGGAGTACTTTGCGGTGACCGGCGACGTCTATCTGGTCCTGGGGGATCTTGAGGCGGCGGCGTATACATGCGAACCGCCGGATGGTGGGGAGCGCTCGGTGGAGGCGTCCCGGCGCCGCCTCGCCCGCATCATCTGCGCCGATACCGAAATGCTCACCACGGACGAGATCGACGGTCTCGCGCGGTTCGTGCGCCACCGACAGGTGACCACGATCACTGACGGGCTTCTGCAGGTGCTCTCGGCGATGCGCCCCTGGCCACCGGTGGTGACCGTCACAGGAACGGGGAAGTTCCTCGCGGAGGCGGCGGCGAGCCAGATCGGACTCCCGGTGGTCGACCTGGACACCGAGCTCGTGCTTCCCCCTGAGGGCGCAGCGTCGGCTGTAGCGGTAGCGTGGTGGCTGGCCCAGAGCCTGGACGCGAGTGCCAGGAAACCATGATGGCCATGCACACCGTTGTCAAGATAGGCGGCAGCCTGCTGCGGCTCGGAACAGCTCCCGTCTCTGCCGTGCTCGGACGGCTCGCCGACGCGATCTCCACCGTCCCCTTGTTGGTGGTGCCGGGCGGCGCCGTATTCGACGGTGAGGTCCGGAAAGCGTCATGCTATCACAACATCGGGAATGACGCTGCACACTGGATGGCGGTGACAGCCATGGATGCGTACGGGTGGTGGCTGGTCGATTTGGCCCCAGGGAGCGTCCCCGTGCGCGACCTGACCGAGGCGCAGCAGGCGGTTGTGGCTGGCCGCCTGCCGGTGCTGCTGCCGTTCGCACTGACGTATGGACGCGACGCGCTCCCCCACACGTGGGACGTCACGTCCGACTCCATCGCCGTTTGGGTCGCGGCCGCCGCAGGGGCGCGGCGCGTCATCCTGGTAAAGGACGTCGACGGGATCTACACTACCGAACCCGGGAGAGGGCCGGAACCTGAGCTGCTATCGGAGGTCGACTCGGCCACGGCCTCAAATTCGGGTGCGGTCGACAGGTACTTTGCCGAAGCGCTGGCGAGGTTCTTCCCCTCAGGAGAGTGCTGGGTCACAGGTGGAACCGATCCTGCGGGGCTGGCCGATCTTATCCTCGGCGGAAGGCCGACGGGAACGCGGGTGATATTGCGGCCAGCGTCCGCTTGAGGTCGGCGACGCGATCACGGCTGACCGTTCCGGTCCGCCCGCCTTCGCACGCCGCGCTGCGGACGCCGACAACGTCGGCGCCAAAGGCAGCGACGCGAGGCAGATCCGTGAAGCGTAGTGATCCCGCCAACCCCACCTCGAGGCCCGCCGCATGTGCCCGTGCCACGAACCGGCCCAACACAGAGTCGGAAAGGAACTCGAGCAACCCGCAGCCAGGACGCTTGTCGAACGTATCGAGCATACATCCCTCGATGCCGGCCGAAATCGCAGCACTAACCAGATCATCGGCGTCGAGCAACCCCCGGGCCGGCCCGTCGGCGAACCCCACGGCCACCACGCGCGGGGCGTCGGCGCGGCTGCGCACGGCGCGGCAGATCTCCCTCAGCAGCGCCTCCGCCGCTGCCACTGTGCGCGAGGCCGCGAGGCCAACCTTGACGTACTGCACTCCGAGCACGGCGGCCCCCAGCGCCGCCAGGGCGGCGGTCCCCGGGAGGTCGGGCAGGTCACCCAATGCCACGCTCACGGGAATGCGGGCAGGGACCGCCTCTCGCACAGCGCGCACCACGCCAGGCGGTTGAGCCCCCAGAACCCCCTCGCGCGGGTTCTTGACATCGACGATGTCGGCACCGCCCGCAACGACCGCCCCAGCCTCTTCCGCGTCGGTCACGCTCACCAACAAGCGCATTGGGTGCCTCCTCTAGTGTGAATATCACGCGCCAGGGCCACGCAGGAACTCGAAACCGCCCTCGAGGATCGCCGCGAACAGGGCGGCCGCAATGAAGTCTGCCGTGGTGCCGGGGTTGAGTCGGTTACCGCGTCGCCGCAGCGAGCGGTCCAGGTCCTGCACGTGGCGTCGGCCATGTGGTGTGGTGACTCCGCCGGCCGCGAGGGCCCGGGCGGCCGCCCGAGCCACGGTCTCGGCCGTCGCCATGTCGTTCTTTCGGGCGATCAGCGTATCGGGCACCTGGGCCAGGACCGAGAGGAACGTCTGGACCACGGCTTGCCGGAGCGGTTGCCGCTGCTGCCACGCCCGCAGGGCGGGCATCGCGATATCGAACGTCACGGAGAAACCCGTCACGTACTCACGCGCGATGGCGTCGCGCTCAGCCGAGCTGGCCATAGCTTCGCACAGGGGCACTGTCACCTGTCCCCGCACGTCGTGTTCCGCCACCTCGCCGAGTCCGCCCGGCTGCGCCAACCGGATAGCCTGGTAGGCTAGGCGCGCGTCCTCCACTGTCAACGACGCCAGGACCTGCCGCAGCCGCACCCGCAGGCTCCCCGCCCCGCACGCGCACGCCAGCGGGGCGAACAGCAGTATCGTACCCAGGTTGGTGTTGGTAGCCACTACCCGCCGCGTCGCGCGGACAGCGCGCAGGATCGTCTCGCCCACCGGACGGCGGTGCGCCTGGGCCATGGCGGGGCCGATGGCCAGGGCGCTCAGCACGAAGTCTTCAAAGCGGGCATCGTGGAACTCGTCGGCCGGGCTGACGTTACCAGGCTTGGGGACGCTAACCTCGAGCAGACAGGCCGTCTGGGCCGCACGACCCACGTCTTGCCGCCCGTGCAGACCGTTCACGGCTGTCGGATCGTCAATCGGAGGCGAGCAGAGCATCGACCAGTGCCTGTGCAATGTCCACAGCCGTGGTTTGCTGGAGACCTCTCCAGCCCGGCATGCTGTTGACCTCGAGCACGCAAAGACGGCCCTCGACATCCCGCAGAAGGTCCACGCCGGCGTAGAAAGTGCCGATGGCCTGGGCGGCCTGGATGCTGAGCGCCACGACTTCTGCATCGGGCACGTAGGGGATGGGCGTGGCACCCTGGGTGACGTTGGTCTTCCACGACGAACCGCGGCGGATCATGGCTGCGACTACCCGGCCGTCGATGATAAACGACCGAATGTCCTCAATCCCATGGTCGACGTACTCCTGCAAATAATAGACATAGCGGCCGAGCTGCAACGCCCTAAAGACGCGGGACGCGACTTCGATACCCTCGACCCGCACCATGCCCTTGCCCCCGCCACCGAACAAAGGCTTGATGATCGCCTGTCCCCATTGCTGCACGCATTCCAGCGCCTCGTCCATCGACTCGGTGACGATCGTGGCCGGCGTGGATACCCCGTGGAGCTCCAGCAGTTTGGAGGTGAGGTACTTGTCCACGGCGCGCTCAATACTCCGGGGCGGGTTCACCACGCGTACGCCCATCGCCTCCAGGACGTGGAGCGCGTCCATCCGGAAGATGATTTGTTCCAACGAGCCGATGGGGATGTCGCGTACCAGGACGAAATCCGCGTCGTCCATGGGCACGCCCAGAGAACCCACGGCAGGGCTCCCGCCGATCTGAGCGCGCAACCTTCCCGGGCTAACGGTCTGGGTCAGGACGCCATAACGGTTGAAGGCAGCCAGCAGACGCCCGCCATGCCAGCTATCTTCGCTACCGATGATGCAGACCTTCACGCAGCGCCCAGCAGGCTGGCGCGCAGCACCCCCGGATTGACGGCGCCCGCCCGGTAGATCCTACCGCTACGCCGGTTCGTGAGCACGACCTCGGCCACGCCGAAGGCCATGGGATCCATGCGGTAGAATCCACCCGCGGCACGCAGCATCTCGACAAAGGGCCGCCCGGACTGCGGCGAGGCACTGGCAGGCAGCAGCGGAACGGCACGCGCGACGTCCTCGTCCGGCGCATCGACCGTGACCCAGACCCTGGCACCGTAGAGCAAGCAGTCGTTCCCCCACCCCAGCGCCTGCATGTCGTCGCCCGCCACGGGGGCGACAGGGGCGATGCCGCACCCATCCGTAACCGCCTGGACCGGAAAGCCCACAAACAGCATCTTGTGCAACACCGCTTCGACCGACCGGGCCGCCACCTGCACACTCCCCACGATGCTAGCCGTGGGCGCGATCGCCACACTCAGGCGGCTGGCCGGAATCCCACACGGCGATGCGATGGCGGCGATGACCGCGTCATCGGGCAATTGGCGTCCTTCGAGCAAAAGGACTGCGACATCGTCCTGCTCGGTGATACCCAGGCGCGCGAAGAGGTCCTCGCCCCGCGCCAGCGCCCTGGCCGGACCTGACCCCATGGCGCTGAACTCCCCCACCTTGACATGCCAGCCCGCGTACTGGGACCCCAGACACGCCAAGGAAGGGGAACTGACTGTAACGAACGCGCCCGGCAACGGAAGATCAGGGATGATCTCCATCGGCGCAAAGGTCACGCTTCCCCGCCCACCCAGCGTCGCCTCGGCGAACAAGGCCCCGGCCGCCAGGCTACCGGGCACGTCGATACCCGCGTCGATAACGGTGGCCCCGCTGCCCAGCGTGAGGACCCGCACCCCCACTAAATCCGCAGTCGCAGCCCAACGGGACAGAATAGCGGAAGCGGTGGCGTTCAGGCCGGGGCGCCCTGCCATAATAGGATCTCTCCCTTCCCTCTCTCGGCCGCATCACCGGTGTAATGGCGATACACGCCCTCGGACGCACCGTCCGGCAGGGGGACCTCAAGCGCCGCCAGCGCGCGCAGGAACGGCCGCAGGAAGACCGGCCGGTAGGAGCAGTCGTGCGCGAACGTGGGAAGGAGCTCCAGTGGCTCGAACGCAACGACGGTGCCGCTACGCATCCAAGCGCCCGTACGCCACCCAGCCGGCCCGACGACTACCAGGGTCCCGCCGCGCATCTGGAGTCCGGCGAAATCGCCGACCCTCCCCAGGACGGCGATCATTCCGGCGCGCATACGCATGCCCACCTCGATACCGGCATCGCCTTCTACGACGATCACGCCACCGCGCATCCCGGTTTCGCTGCCGCGGTAGGCGGCGCCGACCTGCGCCCCGGCATTCCCCCGGATGCGGACGTATCCACCGGTCATCTCCGCCCCCACCCAGTCGGCCGCATCGCCATCCACGATAATCTCCCCGCCACTCATACGAGCGCCCACGTGCATCCCTGCGGCGCCGTGCACGATGATGCGGCCGCGCGTCATGCCCGCGCCAATGCCCTTGACGAGGCGCAGATCGCCGCGAACCATCAGCGTCTCGCTTCCATCGCCGATTACGTCGAAGAAGTCACCGAGCCGGCAGCGATCGTGACCGTGGTACATCGTGAGGTCGAGGAGTTGCCCGCGGTCGAGCGACGAGACGATGTCGGGAGTAAGCGAGTCGCTCTCGAGCGGTACATCTGGCGCGCGCACCATCACCAGTTCTGTCACGCTCATACTCCCTATTTACCGCATCGCGGGTCGATGTGCAATCGGTTCCG
Organism: bacterium; assembly: GCA_035622635.1. Classification (GTDB taxonomy): domain Bacteria; phylum Sysuimicrobiota; class Sysuimicrobiia; order Sysuimicrobiales; family Segetimicrobiaceae; genus JAJPIA01. The sequence goes on from DASPUZ010000178.1 coordinate 99,289, forward strand.
CGCCGGATCTTTGCATTACCAAGTTGTTCGCCGAACACATTCAGTAAAAGAAATCGGTCGAAGAACCGATGTCAATCGAGAAGGATCGTGCTAAAATTTCTATAAACCCTTGACCTTAATCTTAGATTGGCCTTAAAGTAAAAAGGGCTCCCCCGTGTGTAAAGTTGAAGTTAGAAACTCTCCATGGGGGCTAGTGATGCGGGCGGAAGCGCGTGCGCAGAGCGTACCGAAGCGAGGGTGCGCAACAGTCACGGTGCGGCAAATAGCCGCACCGTGTTGCGTTTTCTAGGCGACGGGAGGAGTTGCGAATGAGCCCACGGAGAGGCGGACGTCCAAATGAACCGACGCGCGGGCCGCGGAAAGCGGCCAGTACCCGGGGTCCGCGAAAGGAGGTGACTGGACAAGAGAGCCCGGGCAAGGTCAGTGGCCCATCGGAAGTAAAGCGAGAGGAGGTTCGGCGCATGGCCAGTCAAAAGGTGTTCGAGAACATGGTATCCCAGGCATTGGCAGCAGTCTGGGCTGATGTGCGCAACCTCAAGAAATTGCGGGGGACAACCTTCAAGATTGAGGACAGCAAACCGTACGTTGACGCGGTCAACGGCATGAGCGCGGTAGACGACGAGAGCAAGGAGGTTATCGCCCTCCACGTCCAATCGGTCAACGCCCACTACGAGATACTCAAGGGCCTTACCGATACGGTCCGGCCCGAGGACGATCCCTTCGTGGAGCACTATCAGACCGGGCCCATCCTTGAGATCTTGCGCGAGGAGGATTCCGCGTTCGACAAGTCCGTGAAGCGCTTCATCGATGCCATCGGGGAGAATGAGGCCCTCATCGGTCGCGAGTCGGTCAGGATCTACGGCGGGTTCTACGGCCCGATCGCCTGTGTGGACTTCGCGTTCTCGCCGGGGTCGACCCCCAACATCGTCAACCGCATCCTGAAGCCGCTGGACATCCCCAAGGCGCACAAGGAGACGATCCTGGCCTCCAAGTCGTTCGGGATGAACACCTCGTACGCGGTGGGAGGGACGTTCCAGGCGGCAGTCGAGACGGGAAAGACGGTGGCCGAAGCGTCGAAGGAAGAGGTCAAGTTCTTCCAGTTCATCTACGACCAGCCCATCGCCGCGCAGGACCAGATTATGGCCACCCACAACCTCGGCGGGCACGGGCCGCATACGTCCTTCGACACCGACAAGTATCAAAAGCAGTACAAGGAGCGGATGCGCCCGGTGGTGAAGGCGGCTGTGGCCGCGGGCGTGCACCCGGCCAACGTCCTTTGCGTCCCGGCCTACTGCGTCGGCGACGTCGCCCACCACAACTCGCAGACCAACTTCAACTTCGCCCAGGATCCCATCGTCATGGCTATGTGGGAGGCCCACACCCAGACCCTGGACAACACCCTGCATCGCGGGTTGCAGAAGGGCTTCAAGAACGAGTACCAGGTGCTCTCCACGGCCATCGGGACCTCGGCTGCGTGCTTCGCCTACGAGCTGGTGAAGGACTATGTGCCGATCCCGAGCGTATTGGAGCTCCTGGTGAACCGGTTCCACAACATGGTGCTGATGAACCCCAGCCGTCCGTTGGCGGCCGAGCTGCACAATACCGACTTCATGATGTCGGTATGGCGCGGCTGGAAGATCCTGCAGCCGAAGCCCCTGGGCGGCGGCGGCGAGATCGATGGGGTGACTATCGACTTGAGCCCCATTGACGGGCACGATGTCCTGCGCAACATTCACCGGTACACATATCCGCCGTGCGCCATCACGCAGCGGCTGGGCACGATGTTGAAGTTCTCCGACTTCCCGTGCCTTCTTACCAGCGAGCCAGTGACGGCCACGATGCTGACCCACGTGATCTCGCTCCACAAGGAGACCGCGATGGCACCGTTGCGTTTCGACAAGGACTGGGGCATTAGCCAGTTCCGTCTCACCAACGTGCCGTGGGTCACCGGGCTCGGCGCCGGTAAGGCGGGGTACGAGCAGTACACCGAGGCGCTCTAGGGTCCCTTACGTCCCCGTCGGGGCGGGCCACGCCCGCCCCGACGGGCTCCATGCACCAAGGTGCTCATGCGCGACAGGAGAGAGGGTAATGCGTGAGCCAACCGAGACGGGGGGCCGCTCCTTTTGTTGCCCGTGGGTGCGATCCGAGGGGTGATTGGGGATGAAGAAGATCCTGCTGCAGCTGGACACCGACCGGTGTCCCAGTGCCTTCGATAGTATCGCCGCCTACGACGCA
>DASPUZ010000179.1:0-12126 GCA_035622635.1 bacterium
TCGATGGTGGCATTTCACGTATTCGTCAACGTCGGTATGACGGTCGGCATCATGCCGATCACGGGGATCCCGCTGCCGTTCATCAGTTACGGGGGCAGTGCCTTGATGACGATGCTCTGGGCGTCGGCGCTGCTCCTCAACATCGGCATGCGACAGCGGAAGATTCTGTTCTGAGGACGCCGGCGCGCGCGCCGGCAAAGGAGTTTGGAACGTATGAGCAGGGAGATTCTGGCAAACGTGGACCCCTTCGAGGTACGCGTTGCCGTGCTCGAGGAAGGCGTGCTCGCCGGCATCCTTCTGGAGCGCGGCGACCCCCTTGCCGGGAACGTCTACAAGGGGCGGGTGGCGAGCGTGCTTCCCGGGATGGAGGCCGCGTTCGTCGACATCGGCCTCGAACGGAACGCATTTCTCCACGTCACGGATGTGCGGGCAAATCGGATCGAGCCGCAGAGCGGCGAAGAGCTCGAAGACTACATCGGACGGGGCCCGATCGCTGGGCGGTTGCGTGTGGGCCAGGAGATTCTGGTGCAGGTGACCAAAGAGCCGCGCGGCACCAAGGGCGCGCGCGCCACGACCTACGTGGCGCTTCCCGGACACTACCTGGTGTTGATGCCGACCGTGACCGGGATCGGGGTCAGCCGCCGGATCGAGACGGAATCCGAGCGCAAGCGCCTCCGGGCGATCGCAGAGCGGCTCCGTCCGGAGGGGATGGGCTTGATCGTCAGGACGGCAGCCGAAGGCGTGGATGAGCGCGACCTCGCGGACGACGTTCGGTTCCTTCTCCAATTATGGTCGAAGGTCGCCGAGCGCGCCGCGACCAGCCGTGCGCCCGCGGTGCTCTATCAGGACCACGGCCTCATCCGGCGCGTCGTGCGGGATCTTTTCACCGGAGACGTCGGCCGGTTCGTCCTGGACTCTCCGGTCGAGTTCGAGCGGGTTCGGGAGCTCGTGGGCTCGTTCGCGCCCGAACTGCGCGAGCGCGTGCAGCTTCATCACGGACCGGAGCCGATCTTCGACGCGTACGACGTGGAACGGGAAATCGAGCGCGCCCTGCACCGGAAGGTGTGGCTGCGTAGCGGCGGGTACCTCGTCTTTGACCGGACCGAGGCCGCGACCGTGATTGACGTGAACACCGGCAAGTACGTCGGCAAGACGGACCTGGCGAGCACGATCCTCCGGACCAACCTCGAGGCCGCGGAGGAGATCGCGCGGCAGATCCGGCTCCGCGACATCGGCGGGATCATCCTCGTCGACTTCATCGATATGGACGTCGAGAAACACCAGCGCCGCGTGCTGGCGGCGCTGAACGAGGCCGTCCGCGCGGACCGGACGAAGGTGCACGTGATCGACCTCACGCAACTGGGTCTCGTCGAGATCACCCGGAAGCGCGTCTACCAGGACCTGGAAGAGCTGATGCGGATGGCGTGCCCGTACTGCGAAGGCCGCGGCCGAGTGCTATCGCCGCAGAGCGCGGCCGTACGCGCCCGGCGCGAGTTGCGCCGGGCCGTCGCCACGTCTCGGGCGAGGGTGCTCGTGGGGTACGTGCATCCCGAGGTGGCGCAGACGCTCAAGGAGCACGCCGAATGGCTGCGGGCGCTCGGTCGCGAACACGGCAAGATGATCATCGTCCGCGCGCGTCCAGGGATGCACCTCGATCGCATCGTCGTGGCGCAGGGCGACGACACCGCGACGGCGGAGCGGGCCGCGGCGAACGGGCAGGCCGCCAAGGCCGCGCGGGGCTTTTGGCTGGACCCGGTTCACGGCGAGGGATTGGACCTGCCGGACGACGAACCGCGCGAGCACGTTGCGGCTCGTAGAGCGGACGAGTTTGAAGCGGCTCCTCGGGGGTGGATCGCTCGTCTGTGGCGACGCCTGAGCGCCCTGGGCAGGGTTTCCTCCCCCTCGCCGCGGGTGGCTTCGGGTGCCGGCTCCCGCGAGGACACCGGAGCCAGGCGAGCGTCCGGTCGTTGACACTGCCACAGGCGCGTGTTACCATTTCCAGGTCGCAAACGGCGGGGGCGGTGTATGTACGCGGTGATCCAGGTTGGCGGAAAGCAGATGCGGGTGGAGACGGGGCAGGTCGTGGAGCTCGACCGCGTGCCCGGCGATCCCGGGGTCGAAGTGACGCTCGGACGCGTGTTGATGCTGGTCGACGGCGACAACGTAACCTGTGGCGCGCCGGAGGTCTCCGGGGCCGGCGTGACCGCGACGGTGCTCAGACACTCGCGCGCCCGCAAGCTGCTCGTCGGGAAATTCAGGCCGAAGAAGCACTACCGCAGGCGTGTCGGGCACCGGCAGCCCCGAAGCGTGGTGCGGATCGAGCGAATCACGGCCGGGCAGGGAGGTTAGCGTGGCACACAAGAAGGGCGGTAGCAGCTCCCGGAACGGACGCGACAGTAATGCGCAGCGCCTCGGTATCAAGCGATTCTCCGGGCAGATGGTGGCCGCGGGGTCGGTGCTCGTCCGGCAGCGCGGCACTCGGTATCACCCCGGCCAGAATGTCGGGATGGGCCGGGACGACACTCTGTTTGCACTGGCGTCCGGCGTGGTGCGGTTCGAGCGGCGCGGTCGCGACGATCGCCAGGTATCGGTGTATCCCGGAAACGCGTAGGGACAGCTTCCCGCAAATGCCCTGGGCTCACCGAGCCTGGGGCATTTTTATGCGTCCTCATGTTCATTGACCGCGCGCGGATCTTCGTCAAGGCCGGTGACGGCGGCAACGGGTGTGTGGCGTTTCGCCGAGAGAAGTTCGTGCCCAAAGGGGGCCCGTCGGGCGGGGATGGTGGCCGGGGCGGCAGCGTGACCCTTCGAGCGGACCCCGAACTCAACACGCTGTTGGCGTTCCGCTACCGCCGCCTCTTCAAAGCCGGCCGGGGTGCCCACGGGGAAGGAAGTGCGCGCACGGGGCGGTCCGGCCGCGACCTTGTGATCGCGGTGCCTCCCGGGACGACCGTGCTCGATGAGGCCACGGGCGACCGGCTCGCGGACCTGGTGGCTGTCGGGCAGGAGGTGGTCGTCGCTCGCGGCGCCCGCGGCGGCCGCGGCAACGCGCATTTTGCGACGCCGACCCGCCGTGCGCCCCGCGAGGCCGAACCCGGTGCGGCTGGCGAGGAGCGGTGGCTGCTGTTGGAACTCCGGCTGCTTGCCGACGTAGGGCTGGTGGGCCTGCCGAACGCCGGCAAATCGTCACTGCTGTCGCGAATCTCGGCCGCCCGCCCCAAGATCGCAGACTATCCGTTCACGACGACCGAGCCCGTACTCGGCGTTGTGCCCCTTCCCGGAGCCCCCGGCATCGTGGTTGCCGATATCCCCGGGCTGATCGAGGGCGCCCATCGCGGTGCGGGCCTCGGGCACGAATTTCTCCGGCATGTCGAGCGGACACGCGTCCTGGTGCACGTCGTCGACTTGAGCGGACCAGACCCCGAGGCGGCAGTGGCGACCGTCGAGCGCGAGCTCAGGATGCACTCGCCCGAACTCATGATACGCCCCGTGATCGTGGCCGCGAACAAGATGGATCTGCCCGCTGCGCGGGAGCAGTGGGAGCGATTCGCCGCCGAGATGGCGGCGCGGGGCCGCGAGGCGCTGCCGATCTCAGCAGCGACCGGCGAGGGTGTCCAGGCCCTGCTCCGCGTGGTGCTGGCGCTGTTGACGGCGGCGAGGCCGAGCGGGGCGGAGGAAGCGGCCGCGGCGGCCGAGAACACGGGCCCGGGCCGAAGCCGGCGATGGGCGGAACCGGTCGAGTCGAGCGATGACTGCGAGAGGTGGACGTGAGCAGAGTCGGGATCATGGGCGGCACGTTCGACCCGGTGCACTACGGGCACTTGGTGACGGCGGGGGAGGCGCGCTGGCAGTTCGGATTGGATCTCGTGGTCTTCGTGCCAAACCGGCACCCTCCACACAAGGACCCGCGTGACGTGTCGAGCCCCGAGCACCGGTACCTCATGACTTTTCTCGCGACAGTGACCCACCCGCACTTCATGGTGTCGCGCATGGAGATCGACCGTCCCGGCCCGTCGTACACGATCGACACGATCCGCGAGCTGGGGCGGACGTATCCGGACGCCGAGCTGTTCTACATCACCGGCGCGGATGCGCTCGGCCAGATCCTACGCGGCGAGTGGCGGGACGCCGAGCAACTACTGCGGTTGTGCCACTTTATCGGGGCGAGCCGTCCAGGCTACCATCTTGATCTCTCGCAGTGGTCGTCCCCCCACCAGCACGTGGGGCCGAATTTGCAGAACGTCCACATGATGGAGATCCCGGCCATGGCGATCAGCAGTACAGACATCCGGACCCGCGTGCGCGAGGGCCGGCCGATCACGTATCTCGTGCCAGCAGCCGTCGAGCAGTACATCGCGAAGCACAATCTCTACGTCAGGACCCCCGCGCCGCTGCCCAGGAGGGCAGGATAGTGGAGGCAAGACGGAAAGCCCTGCTGGCGGCTGCGGCTGCGGAGTCCAAGCTGGCGAGTGACGTGGTCGTGCTGGATCTTCAGGAGCACAGCCCCGTGACCGACTTCTTCGTCATCGGGAGCGGGAGCAACCGGGTGCAGATCAAGGCGATCACCGAGGCCGTGGAGGAGGCGCTCGAGGCGACCGGGGAGCGCGCCCGCCGCGCGGAGGGCCGGCGTGACGGGCGCTGGGTCCTGTTGGACTTCGGGGATGTCGTTGTGCACATCTTCGACCCTCGCGAGCGGGAGTTCTACAACCTCGAGCGGCTCTGGGGCGACGCGCCGATCGTGGAACGTTAGCGCAGGCGCCGAGGCTCCCGGGCGCGCCACGGAGCGGCGCCCCAGGCGCCCCACCAGGATATGGACCTCCTGCTCGCCGTCCGATATAATACGGGCGTTCCGCGCCGCGTGTGTTCGCGTGGGGCTGTAGCTCAGCGGGAGAGCGCCTCTTTGGCGTAGAGGAGGTCGAGGGTTCAATTCCCTCCAGCTCCACCACTTGTCCTGCAAGGCTTTGCGTGCTTCCCTTTTCGGTGAGCCTATCTCTCTCGGTCGCCACCGTCATCGCCTCCTCCGTGTGACTGACTCGCCGCGGCGTGAGGCGCCGCGGCCTCGTGCGGTGAGCGTCGTCGTTTTACTTCCCGTCGTCTCACGGTTTCGCCGGCGGAGCCTTTGAATCGTCGAGCAACACACTCCCTGGGAACGGGCACATCCGGAAGATTTCTGTAGGCCGGTCAGGTTGAGGACCACGGCCCATAGACGCCGCAATCGCTTCCCGATGTCATGCAACCGTGCGGCCCGTCGGATGTCTTCGATCTGGCGGTCGGAGCACCCGAGCTCGCGCGCGACGCGGTTGGCGAGTTCCACCAACCGCATGCTGTGGCCCGCCGTACGTAAATCGTGTGTCTCCATCGCTTGAGCCAGTGCGACGGCAATCTGGACGTACGCGTCCTGATTCGGGACGATCGTGCGGCGGCTGGCGACGCTGTCGGGGCCGGCGGGCTAAGACGGCGCGTTCGGTGCTGCCAGCGGTGCGGCCCAGTGCCCGGGGACGGAAGTGGTGTCCGAGAAATCGATGATGGTGCGGCGCGACCGAGTGTTGACGTTTCCCGAGGGGTACAAACGGGCCGCCGGGCCGCGGCGGGGAGGGTGCCGGATGGAAAGACCGGCTTGGCACCTTTGAAGGGAGGAGTGCGGGCTCCAAGATGGAAATTCCCATGACGCGGTTTGGCTGTACCTCCCCTGCACCTCCTTTAAGGTCTACTGGTCGCACGGGATCAGGTGGCGGTTAACCTGATCGGAAGTAGAATCGGCGACAGTTCGGCGCGGGCTGCGCCGGGTCACTTGTTCCAAAACGAGCGCGTGATCAAGGAACAACTATTTCCCATTGAGTACTACCGTGCCGACGGAGCGAACTGGATGCTGGAGGGCCAGGGTCGTCCCGGATATACCGACATCGGTGTGACCGACTACAAGGGCAGCCTGGACGACCGGCAGCTCTCGCTGATTCCCGACCGGAAGCCCGCCGGCGAGCTACACGGAAATCTGTCGCTGCTCGACGTGGCGGTCGTGATCCGCAGCAAGGACGCCGGTGTCAACCGACTCACGTTCGATATCCTGTTCAATTCCGGCGAGCATTATGCAGCCGGCCTGCGCTCGAACGTGTTTCATAAGGGGAACATCGCCAAGATCTTGATGGTGCCGGAAGCGAGCGTCGTCGGCACATTTTTCGTCGACAGTTGCAATGCGATTAAGATCTCCGTCGACCGGCCCAACATTTCCGCGTCTCCGGACGAACGGGACGTCTTTGGAGCGCAGCAGCAGTTGGCGTTGGAGCGCCTGTCGATTCCAGTCTACGCGGATCCGTTGTCGCGGGCGTCCGGCCTGTAGGACCCAGACCCGCGGCTTCGGATGCGGCCGAAATGAGGCCGCCCGCATCCCTATTTGGGCCACCCGGCGAACCGCCCCATCCGCCGAGGACATTGTGACACCGACACCGGCACCCGTCCAGCGAGCGCTGCGGGAACGGACCGCATTCTCACCCAAGAATGGTTCGCCTTCGACGCAGGAGCCCGGCGTAGATCCCTACCGTAGACACCAGACCGATTCCTCCGGTGATCCCCAGCGCTGCGGGCAGGCCCACCGTCTCGATCAACCACCCGATTAACAGAGCCCCCGGCGGCGTCGTCCCATTGTACACGAGATTGTACAGACTCATTACCCGGCCTCTTAGCGCGTCCGGTGTGTCGACCTGGACGGTGCCATTCGCGATCGCCGTGAACGCGACCATGCTTCCCCCGGCGATAAACAACAAGATCGCGGCCGCGACCGCAGTTCTCGCGAGGCCCAGGGCCATGGTGGCGCAGCAGAGGACGATGGCCGCGCACAGCAGGAACATCCGCCGAGGCACGCTGCGGCCCATCGCCGCCACGACCAACGCTGCCACCAGGGCGCCGGCCCCTTGAATGGCGGTGAGGAAGCCAAACCCGGTGACTCCGACGCGGAGTTGGGAGCGCGCCAGGACCGGGACGAAGAGATCGAAGTTCATCGGAAACAGCGCGAGGACGCCGAGCGCAATGAGTACCCAGAGGACCGTCGGCGTGCGCCAGACGAACCGCATGCCGTCCCGCACTCCCGTCAGCAGACGTATTCCCGGAGCCACCGGCACCGTGAACTCCATCCGGATCACCATGAGCGCGAGGATAATGCCGAGGTAGCTGGCCGCGTTCGCGAGGAACGCCACTCCTGTTCCCCATGCGGCGATCACCACGCCGGCGAGGCTGGGCCCGATCAGGCGCGTGCTATTGAAGAGGGCAGAGTTGAGTGCGATGGCTCCCGTGAGGTCCTCAGGTCCTTCGACCAGTTCGATGATCAACGCCTGCCGCGTCGGCATGTCGACCGCGTTGACGATGCCGAGCAACGTCGCGGCAGTCGCGATATGCCAGTAGCGTACCCACCCAAGAATTGTAAGAGCCCCCAGGCTGCCTGCGAGCAGCAGGGACGACGTCTGCGTCGCGATGAGGAGCGCACGCTTCGGGATGCGATCGGCGAGGACACCCGCGGGGAGAGAGAGCACCAGGGTCGGTGACCACTGCAGGGCGCTGACGACACCGAGGAGGAAGGCGGAATGCGTCACCTCGAGGACCAACCAGGCCTGGCCGACCACCTGCATCCAGGTGCCGCACGTGGAGACCGCCTGGCCGGTGAAGAACAGGCGGAAGTCGCGATGCTGCAGCGGCGCGAGCAACGCCGCGGCCCGAGGACCGATGACCTGCCTGAGCGCCGTTGGCGTCGTCCTCCACCAGTGGCGGAGTGCAGCGATACGCCCCACCTTCCATTCTTGGCCGTTTGCCGCCGGTTCCTGCAGGGAGTCCCTCGCGGGCCTCGGCGGTTGACCCGGCACCGTCTGCGGGCTCGCGCTGAGCGCTTCCGAAGAGTACAAGCGAACGCTGTCGAGGCGCGGAAGAAGGGCGTGCAGCCGTTATCGGCCAAATCCTGCCGAGGGCCACCGGCGAATGGTACGGCCGACCAGGGGTCCTGCCAGCCAGTTGCCCTCCAGGGTCTGTTTGCGTGTTCACGTGACCAGGGTCCGAAACGGGCTCCGGGCATCAGTCGGACTCGCAGCGGGGAGGAGGCCGAATCCTCTTCGAATGCTGCTGTGGATCTGCGCTAGCAGACCAGGCCGCGGGACTCCCACGTATTTGAAACATGGACCCAATGGCACGCCGCCAACCTGTGTTCGTGTTGACGCATCCCGCACGCGTCACGGCAGACGGCGCTGCAGCGGCGCGCCGTTGCGCGTCGGAGCCGAGAGTCGCCGCTGTTCGGGGAGCTGCCAGGAGCGGGCGAACCAACGTCGGGCAGGAACGCTCGCACAGCACAACAGCCCGAACGCCGCCAGCGTCCAGTACACTGCGGTGCGTCCCTCAGCGAGACCGTGGCCGAGCGTCACGAGCACGAGGTCGGCGGGCACAACGCTCGCCGCCAGCGTCCAGAGGAACGTCGGCCACGACAGCGCCGTCAACCCGAGGAGGAAGTTCAGGACGCTGAAAGGGATGAATGGCAGGAACTGGAGCGCCAGAATGGCAAACCAGCTCCCTCGGGTGGCAATGCCGTTGACCCAATCGACAACCGATGCCGGCACGATGCGCAGCGCTGCGGGGCGACCCAAGAGACGCCCCAGGCCGAAGGCCACGCAGCCACTGAGGACCGCTCCAGCGACGGAGACCGCCAGCCCCTCCCAAACGCCGAATGCGGCACCGTTGGCGAGGATCAGCGGATCGGCCGGGAATGGGAGAAACGTCATCACGACCATGGCGAGGATGGATATCGCAACGGCCCACGGGCCCCACGGCGCGATGTCAGCGCGGAGACGATCGATTGTGAGGTTGGAAGAAATCACCAGGATCGCATGGTGAATGGCGGGATGGATGCGCGCGATCGCGAGCGCCAGCATGGCGATCAGCCACAGCACCGTGCGGATGATTGGAAGCGAGATCCTCATGGGTCAGCAGGCTTCACGCATAACCTGGTACTCGCCCGGCTGTGGAAGGGCGTCGGCGTCGCAATGTCGCGGCGCTGAAGGAACGCGAAAGAACGGGTGAAGGTCGCTGGCGCGACGGCACATGTGTGCGCCCGCCGGCTATCGACGCGCATGCGCACTTGACGTTGAGGTCCTCGGGCATCTGTCGACCTCCCTCGGCGTGCCGGCTCATGGGCGATCATGAGTTCCTCGTTGCTCTGACGACCCGCACGGTGACGGAGCAGGCCTCGGCGGAGGCGACGGTTGCGCACACGCTGTGTCGAGCGCCGTGTATGTGAATCTCGAGGCACGCCATTCCGTCAGAGATTTGCGCCCGGCTCGGTGCTGCGTGTTCCCCGATTCCGCCGGGGAAACTCGGGGTATCCACTCCGCCTGGCGCCGCGGCGAGGGCCCCGAGAAAGTTGCGCGCCCGGTAGCAGAATACCGCGATAGCGTCGGCGTCCCTGGGGTCGGTCGGTTCCTGAGCCCACAAGTCCCCGCATGTCCGCACTCGTGGCGGGGGCCCCCGGGGGAGCCCCGGCCCGGCGGCCCCCGATACCCGAAAGTACTTGGAAAGTACTAGCAGCCTGTCACGAAACCCTTGATGGGGCAACAATATACTCGTCACACATGTTGCCTTCGAGATAGGATTGTCCTTGGGGATGGCGGGGTCCGCCGATGATTGCGTCGGGCAGAGTTGAAACGACGAAAGCCCCGTCATCATTGGAGGCGGCCGGTGACGATTGGGATTGCAGCCATTTGCCAGAGGAACAACAAGCTGTATGTCCTTGTGGTTGCCGATAGACAGATTACATCCGCTGGAAGCGCATACGAACCGCCCACTTGGCGAAAGATTGTACCCTTCGGGTTCGATTGGAGTTACGGCTCGACGACATTGTGTGTGCAATCGGGAGATGATGATGCCTACACGGAAATCTGGTCAGAGTCAGTACGGATTGCAAAAGAACGGGAGATCAACACGGTCAAGGAGGTCGCGGAGATATAAATGCGGATTCTGCTCGCGACGGACGGATCTCCGCATGCGCTGCGCGCGGCCACGTTCCTCGAGCGGCTCGCGCGGCAAGCCGGAGAGGTCGAGCTGATCGTGGTGAACGTCGGTTACATACCTGCCGCAGCGTACAGTGGCCTGGGCGCGGCGGTGGCGGTGGACCTGGCGGGACTCGAGGACGACCTCGAGCTGGCCGGCCAGAAGATCCTGGAGACCACCGTGCGCGAGCTTGGGGCCATCGATGCGCGGGTCACGAAGGAATATCGTTGCGGCGATCCCGCGAGCGAAATCTTGTCGGTCGCAGCCGCGAAGAACGTGGACTTGATCGTGATGGGGTGCCGGGGGCTCACCCCGTTGGCGGGTCTCATTCTCGGGAGCGTGAGTGAGCGCGTGCTGCACCGCGCCCACGTGCCGGTACTGATCGTTCGATAGCTGCGAGATGACACAGCCAGGGATTCCACGGGATATGGCGCCTCGGGGAGACGACAGAGGAGGGAGTGCGGAAGGACTGCCTAGTTGTGCGCCCGCTCGCGCTGCGCCGGATCTCCGCGTTGTGTCGATTGCGCAGGAGGCTGGAGAGGAACACTCCGGGGCGCGGTCTTGCGACCGCGCCCCGGACACGTGTAAGAACGGATGATGAGTTCAAGCCGCTCGCAGATGCGGTCGGGGCGTAACCGGCTGCCGGAGCGCATCGAGATCAGTGCGCGCCTGTTCCACAGCAGCCTGGTGAAAGGCGGCCTCGCGCTCGATCGCCCGCAGCCGGTCCTCATGGTAGCGGATCTGAGCGACGAGCTCATCCTCTCTCATCCGCGACTGGACTGTCTGGGCCCTGTCCATGGCGTTGCCACCTCCTTGCGTGAGACATGATCAGCGACCACAATCCGTCCAGGTTACCCGTGTGTCCCACGTTCCGCACGTCCGTTCGACGATCTCGTGAACTGATTGTGTACGGTGCCTCAGGCGTTGGCCGAAGGTCGGGACGCGTCTGCGACCGTGGTGCGTTCCGAAGATCGGGAGCGCATAAGAGCCACGAGCGGAATGCAGGCCAGGAAGAGCGCTCCGACGACCGTAAAGACGGTATCGTACGCCACGACCGAGGCCTGCTGATTGATCAAGGTCTGCAGCGCCGCCAGCGCCCGCCGGTGGGCGCTCCACGGATCGCTCCCGCGGGCCACGAGCGCCGCTTCATACGCCGACCACCAGTGAAGGAAATTCGGGTTGCAGGTCGACGCGTACCGCATCAGCCGCGTGCTCGCCGAAGTCGTCCTGTGGTCCAGGATGGTGATGACGGCCGCGGTCCCGATGCTGCCGCCGAGCTGTCGAACGAGATTGAAGAGGCCGGTGGCGCTCTGCATCAACGGCCGCGGCATCAGGGCCAGGGTCGCCGTTGCCAGAGGAATGGACAGGAACGAGAACCCGATCCCCTGGACGACCTGCGGGATCAGGATCTGCACGGGCCCACTGTCCAGCGTGAAGCGTCCCATCATGAATCCCGCGACGGCGGTGAGGGTCAGTCCAAAAGGCACCATCACGTAGACGCCAAGTCGGTTGTAGAAATGGCCCGCCACGTACATCATGACGACCATGGTCAGCGCTCGGGGCATCAGCGCGAGCCCGGCCTGCGTCGCATCGTACCCGAGCAGGTTCTGCAGAAACAACGGGAGCACAAGGATCGTGCCGAACATCGCCACCCCGAACACGCCGCCGATGAACGTGCCAGCGGTAAACGTGAGGTTCTGCAGGATGCGCAGGTTTACGGCAGGACCAGGAGTGTACAGCTCCCAGAGCACAAACGCCACCAGCGCCAGGACGGCGGTCACGGTCGTCACGTTGATGAAGGAGCTGCGGAACCAGTCGTCCTGCTCCCCCTCCTCGAGCACCACCTGCACCGCCGTCAGCCCGATCGCCAGGAGGCCAATCCCGACGGCGTCCACCCGCTGCAAGCCACGGGCGCGCATATATGGGGGGTCGTGCAGAAACCGCGAGGCGAGCAACAGCCCCAGGGGTCCGATCGGCAGGTTGACAAAGAAGATCCAGTGCCACGTGTAGTTGTCGGTCAGCCAGCCGCCCAGCGTCGGTCCCACCGCCGGGCCCAGGAAGGCGATCATGCCGAAGATGCCCATCGCCTGCCCCTGCTCCTCCGGCGGG
>DASPUZ010000180.1:0-2410 GCA_035622635.1 bacterium
CCCCGCTGATGCGCGCCGGTATGGTCTCGACCAAGTGCCGCACGTGGCCCCAGACCCGCTCTTCGGAAACCTCCGACGTCACGATCGTTTCGAGCCGATCACTCTCGATTGCCATGACACAGTTGCTCCTTTGTCTCGGTGAGTGGTGCCACGAGGCCGGGGTGGGAACCGATGGTCTCGTGGCGATCGAGCCCGTATGATCTCATGTTAGAATCCCCTGTGGTTCTGCAAACCCGTTTGATCGATGGGCGCATCAATTCCGCCGACGAGCGCCGTGAACGCCGTCTCCACCAGTTCGTCCGCCATCGCGTTCCCCCAGTGGATCGCGGCCGGTGCGACGCCGGCCAGCGTCGGGCAGGCGGTGTCTCGCATGTCCGCGTACGGTGCGGCAGCATGTCGTCCCGCGAAGCGCCGTGGCGGGAACGCCATCGGTCCACACGCCGTCGTGCTCGGTACCGCGCGGCAGGTATCGCTGTGCATCGAGCGCCCTTCATTGAGGCTAGGGTTGGAGTAACCGTTCTGCCAGCGCCACGTACACCGCCGCAGCGTCCGCGACCGTGGACAGCTCGAGCCACTCGCCCGCGGAATGAAGATTCCCACCGCGCGGACCGTACACGACCGCGGGCACCCCGGCGTCGGCGACGAGGTAGTTGGCGTCGCACACGCCGAACCCGAATCCCAGCTTCGGGGAGCGCCCCATGAGCGATTGATGAACTTCTGAGAATGCCCGCACCAGCGGGGCATCGGCAGCGACCGCGTACGGCGGGTAGTATGGCGGCTCGACGGTGACGTCGACCCGAGCATGTAGCCCGAGCGAACGAACGAGGCCGTTCACCTGCGCAAGCGCGTGTTGATCGGTCTCTCCGGGAACCAGGTGGCGGTTCACGAGGAACACGCACTCGTCTGGGACGGTGATCACGTAGGCGTCCGGCCCCCCGCGAATCTGGAGCACGCACTGCGACGCGGACCCCAGCCCCGGATAGGTGCCCATTGGAATACCGTCCAGCGCCGTCACGAGGCGCGCGGCCTCGGTAATCGCATTGATTCCCAGTTCGGGCCTCGATCCGTGCGCCGCCTGGCCGTGGACAGCCACCTTGAGCAACACTTTGCCCACTGCTCCCAGCAAGGCGTCGTCATAATGCGGCTCGGCCAGGACGCCCCACGTCGGGGCGATCGGCGAGGCGAGAAGCCCCTTCATCCCGAGCGAGTACGCCTCCTCGTCGATAACGCCCGCGAACACGACGGTCCCCGCCCAGGTGTCGCGGCGCACCAGTTCACGCAGCGCAAGCATCAGGGCCGCCAGCCCGCCTTTCATGTCGGCCGCGCCGAGGCCCAGCAAGCGCTCGCCGTCCCGGGTTGGACAAAACGGATCCGTGCGCCATCCTTCCGCGGGCAGTGCCGTGTCCGTATGTCCGAAGAGCAACAGCGTGTGCGCACCGACGCCGCGACTGGCCCGCGCGATCACATTGGGACGTCCCGGCACCACCTCCTCCACCTCGACGCCGACTCCGCTGTCCCGAAACCAGTCGGCGATGAACCCAGCGACCTCCCCCTCACGCCCGCTGGGACTGCCTCGCCTCACCAAATCACCCACAAGGGCTTCCACTTCGGTCATCGACCACTGAGGATCCCCCAACGTCTGCTCCTTCCAGCGCCGTATAGAGTCTCCCGAGCCCGGTCGCGGCAGCTCACCACGCGATGATCCGGCCCGACTCTAGGTGCTCATCACGGCAAGCGCTTCACAATCTTCGCGTCAGGCACGCCCCTTGGCGCCGCCCTCAATCCGGCGATGGGCGGCCATACACCTCAGACGCGCGCCAGCGCCGCCTGTCGAAAGTCACACGTCATGTCCGGCAGCGCCCACACGCCCGTCACGCCCGTGCGCAACCCCGCCAGCGTCTGCGGGGTGTACAGGAAGAGGTGCGGCGCGTCGTTCCAGATGATCTGGCTCGCCTCGGCATAGATCTTGTTCCGCTTCGCCTGGTCGGCGGTCGCCAACCCCGCCGCCAGCAGGGCGTCAACCTGCGGGTTCTTGTAGAACGCGATGTTGTTGAACGTCGGCGGCCACGCATGGCTGTCGAAGATCGGCCGGAGTGCCCAGTCGGCGTCGCCGGTCGATGCCGACCACCCGTTCAGGTTCATCTGCGTCTGGTTCTGGTCGATGGGCTTGAAGCGAATCGCCATGAGCGTCCCGAGCTCCATCGCTTGCAGGTGTACGGTGACGCCGACCTTGGCCAGCATCTGCTGGAGCATTTCGCTGAGACGCATGAGCTCCGTCGAGTTGCTGAGCCACATCGTCGTTTCGAAGCCCTTCGGGAAGCCCGCCTGCGCCAACAGCGTCTTGGCCTTCGCTACGTCGTAGGGCCACCCGCCCGCCTGCACCACACTGTATCCGGTGATGACCGACGCC